>JBCBYE010000146.1:0-8373 GCA_039816075.1 Pseudomonadota bacterium
CAGTTGAGGATGTGCATGCAGAAGAAGCCGCCCATGCCCATGTAGACCGCATGACCGAAGCTGAGCATGCCGCCCTGGCCCAGCAGCATGTTGTAGGCCAGCGCGAAGACCACGGTGATCATCATCTGGTTCATGATGGTGATCGCCGAGCGTTCGGTGAACACGAAGGGCAGCGCGATCAGCACGATCGCGGCGATGATCCAGGGCACGAAGGCCCCGATGGCGGTGCCCTGGCGGACGGCGAGGGCGTCGTTGTCGGCGACAGTGCTCATGCGTCACGCTTTCCAAGCAGGCCGTAGGGGCGGAAGACGAGGATCAGGACCATCAGCAGATACGGCAGGATCGGCCCGACCTGCGGCAGCGTCAGGGTCCAGGCGTCGCGGAACAGGCTCTCGGACAGGATCTCGGGCTGGGTGAAGCCCACCAGTTCCAGCAGATCGCCCAGGCGCAGGTTGTAGGACGCCGCGAAGGTGGTGACCCAGCCGATCAGCAGCGAAGCGATCAGCGCGCCCCACAGGCTGCCCAGCCCGCCGACCACGATGGTCACGAAGACGATGGAGCCGAGAATGAACGCCATGCCCGGGAACGTGCCCTGCCCGATGGGACCGGCGATCACCCCGGCGACGCCGGCGAGCGCGGTGCCCACGCCGAAGACGCCCATGAAGACACGCGGCACGTTGTGGCCCAGCGCCTCCACCGTTTGCGGATGGCTCAGCGCGGCCTGGATGATCATGCCCACGCGCGTCTTGGTGAGGATGTAGAGCAGCACCAGAAAGATGCCGATCGAGATGAAGATCATGAACACCTTGTAGGCCGCCACCGTGTTTCCGGCGATGGAGAAGGCGACGAAGTTCAGGATCTCCGGCGGCGCGTAGGGCACCTGGGACTTGCCCCAGATGAAGGTCACCACCTCTTCGATCAGCAGCGCCAGGCCGAAGGTGAAGATCAGCTCGGGCACGTGGCCGAATTTATGGACGCGGCGCAGACCGTATTTTTCTGTCATCGCGCCCAGAAACCCGACGATGGGCGGGGCCAGCAGAAGGCCCATCCAAAAGCCCATGTAGACGCTGATCGTGTAGGCGAAATAGGCGCCGAGCATGAAGAAGCTGGCATGGGCGAAGTTCAGCACGCCCATCATGGAGAAGATCAGCGTCAGACCCGCCGAAAGCATGAACAGAAGCAGGCCCGTCACCAGGCCGTCGATGATGTTGACGAGGAAAAGGTCCATCGGCGGCGCCCCTGCTGCGCGTGGATCGGAAGGCTCGGATCGAAGCGGTGCGGCGACCCCTGCCCGGCCGAGCGGGCCGGGCGGGGGTGCGGCGCGGCCCTTACGGGCGGCGCATCTTGCAGG
Source organism: Pseudomonadota bacterium (assembly GCA_039816075.1). Taxonomy (GTDB): domain Bacteria; phylum Pseudomonadota; class Alphaproteobacteria; order Rhodobacterales; family Rhodobacteraceae; genus Albimonas. Next base: position 1,352 of record JBCBYE010000146.1, read on the forward strand.
TGGTCTCGATGTCGGCCGAGGCCATCTCGACCGTCTCGGCGGCATAGACGCCGAAGCCGGAACCGTCGTAGTCGAACGTGATGTTCTCGTCGGTATGCGCCATGATGTGCACGTTCTGGATCAGCTGGTGATCCTGCTCGCGCATCTTGAGCATGCCGCCCCAGACGCCCTCGGTCTCCATGCCGCTCAGCGCATCGGCGACCGCGACCACGTCGTCGGCGGTGCCCGCCTCTTCGATGGCCATCGAGAGCATCTTGATCGTGTTGTAGACCCGGGCCTGCGAGATGTTGGCCTCGGGCTCGGGGTGACGCGCCTTGAATGACTCGTAGATCGCCTGAGCTTCGGGCGACGGCGGCGGGTTCAGCTGACCCTCGGCCACCAGACGCAGCGAGCCCTTGCCGGCCTCGCCGAAGGTCGCCGTGATGCCGTCGGCCGCGGCGTAGTAGGTGTAGATCGGACCGTCGAAGCCGGACTCGAGGATCGCCTTGCCGAGGCCGATCATGTCCGATCCCCAGTTGCCGGTGATGACCGCGTCCGCTTCGGAGGCGACGATCTTGCGGGCATAGGGGGTGAAGTCCTTCACCTTGCCGATCGGGTGCAGCTCGTTGCCCACGATCTCGACGTCCGGACGCTTGGTCTCCAGGTTCGACACGGCCGCCGCGGCCACCGCTTTGCCGAAGGAGTAGTCCTGACCGATGATGTAAACCTTGGACAGGTCCTCGTTCTCGGCCATGACGTCGGTCAGCGCATCCATCTTGATGCCGGCATGCGCGTCGAAGCGGAAGTGCCAGAAGTTGCACTTGTCGTTGGTCAGCGCCGGGTCGACCGCCGAGTAGTTCAGGAACAGAACCCGATCCTCGGGGTTGCGGCGGTTATGCTTGTTGATCGCGTCGGTCAGCGCGTTCGCCACGCCCGAGCTGTTGCCCTGCGCGATGAAGCGGATGCCCTGGTCGATGGCGACCTGCAGCTGGACCAGCGACTCCTGCGCCGAGATCTTATTGTCGAACGGCACCAGCTCCAGCTCGCGGCCGCCCAGCACGCCGCCCTGGTCGTTCACCAGCACGTCGATGGCATGTTCGAACTGCTTCACGCCGTTCACGCCGGTCGCGGCGAACGGGCCCGACAGCGGGTCGATGAAAGCGATCTTGATGTTCTCGGCAAAGGCCGAACCGGCGAAGACGGCGGAAACGGCCGTCGCCAGCGCAAGGCGCGCTGCAAGTTTCATGACGATGTCCTCCCTGTGGCAGGCGTGGTTCGCCCGCCTATTGCGCGCAACATAGTTTCAAGGCGCCGCAGCAAGTCAAGCCGCCGAGCCCGTTTCGTGGCGTCAACTTTGAGAGATGCGTCGCGACGGAACGAAAGCAAACGCAAACCCCAGCGCCCTGGCTCGGCGGCCGGGCGCGCCGATCGCGGCGGCGCGGGCCCGGCCGCTCTCCTCCCGCTCGACGCCGAGCGCGCCGGACGCGCCCGGCGTCAATCGTCGCGCAGGTCGCGCTTCACGACCTTGCCGTTGGCGTTGCGGGGCAGCGGCGCGTCGCGCAGGCGCCAATCGTCGGGGCGCTTGTAGTCGGCCAGCTCCGCCTCCGCATGCTCGGCCAGCGACGCCGCCGCGGCCTCCGCCGCCACGCCCTCGCGCAGCACCACATGCGCGCGCACCCGTTCGCCCAGCACCTCGCAGGGATAGCCGGTGACCGCGACCTCCAGCACGTCCGCGTGGCGCGCCAGGACGTTTTCCACCTCGACCGAATAGACCTTGTAGCCCGCGCGGTTGATCATGTCCTTCTTGCGGTCGAGGATCTGGACGTGGCCCTCCTCGTCCATGCGGCCCAGGTCGCCCGACTTCCAGAACCCCGCGAAGAACTCCCGCGCCGTCGCCTCGGCGTTGGCCCAGTAGCCGGGGACGACCATGGGCCCGCGGATCCAGACCTCGCCCGTTGCGCCCGCCGGAACCTCGCGCCCCGCCTCGTCCATCACCGCGATCTCGGCGCAGTGCAGCGGCAGGCCGACGCTCCACGGCTTGTCCGCCGTCTGCTCGGTGGGCATCAGAGTCGCGGGCGACGTGGTCTCGGTGCTGCCGTAGGCCTGCTGCAGGCTCAGCGTCGGCACGGCGCACGCCATGGCGGCGATCGTGGCGGGGGGCATCGGCGCGCCGCCGTAGCCGCCCAAGCGCCAGGCGCCCAGATCCAACGTCCCGATGGCCTCGTCCCGCAGGCACAGATTGTACATCGCCGGCACCATCAGCGAGTGGGTCACGCCCTCCGCCGCCGCCAGCTCCAGGAACGCGCGGGCCTTGAAGGCGCGCTGCATGACCACCGCGCCCCCCACGCTCAGCAGCGCCGCGATGTTGGCCACCAGCCCCGTGACATGAGAGGCCGGAACGCTCAGCAGCGTGCGGTCGCCGGCCCGCATCTCCATGCCCAGCTGATAATGGATCACCGAATGCACCAGGTTCAGATGCGTCAGCATCGCGCCCTTGGGGTTTCCCGTGGTGCCGGAGGTGTAAAGGATCACCGCCGCATCCTCCTCCCGCCCCGGCGAGGTCGGCGCGGCGTCCGGATCGGCCTCGGCGAACAGCAGCGCGTCGCCCGCGGCGATCGTCGCCATCAGGCTCGGCACGGCCTCGGGCGCCGGCAGGCCGGGGGCCGGATTCGCCTCGTGGATCAGGACCTTGGCCTCGCAATCGTTCACCGAATAGGCGATCTCCCGCGCCGTCCAACGCGGGTTCATGGGCGCCAGCACCGCGCCGAGTCGCAGGCAGGCGATCCAGATCTCTACGAAGGCCGCGCGATTGCCCATCTGCAGCGCCACGCGGTCGCCTCGCGCGATGCCGCGCCGCGCCAGACCGGCCGCGACCTGAGCGCCGCGGCGCGCCAGCTGCGCGTGAGTCAGCCGCGCCTCCTGCGCCAGGACGGCATCGGCGTCGCCGGCCCGTTCCATGGCGTCGCGCAGCATGTCCCAAAGCGTCGCGGGGCGATCCGCAAAGCAGGTCAGAACGCGCCCGAAATGCACCTCGCGCCGCAGGGCGACGGGCTGGCGCGCGCGCCAGCCGACGCCTTGCAGGCCCTGGCGATGGACGGCGTTCGGCGCGCCCTCGGCTCCGTCGGCCATGCGATCCTCCCCTTGGCGGCGGCCCCTTGCGCGGGGCGTCCTTGCAGAGGGTTCTAGCGCTGCGCCCCCTCCGCGGCCAAGCCGCCGGCGCCGCGGCCGGCCTCAGCCCATGCGCATGCCGCCGGCGATGGTGATCGTCTGGCCGGTCATCCCGTCGCTTTCGGCCGAGCCCAGATAGACGGCCAGCGGCGCGATGTCCGCCGGCGTCATCAGCCGGCCCAGGGGCACGCGGCCGATCAGCCCGGCGCGCACCTCATCGGCGGTGACGCCGAGGATGCGCGCATGGGCGTCCAGCTCCGACAGCATGTCGGTTTCGACGAAGCCGGGGCAGATCGCGTTCACGTTGATGCCGTCGCGCCCATGCTCCAGCGCCGCGCAGCGGGTCAGGGCCACGGCCGCGTGCTTGGAGGCGTTGTAACCGGACTGGTTCGCGCTCTCCCACTTGCCCGCGGTGGAGGCGATGTTGACGATCTTGCCGGGACGGTCGGCGCCCATCCAATGTCGGATCGCCGCCTGCATCGCGAAGGCCGTGCCAAGCGCGTTGACGCGGAACAGCCGTTCGAGGTCCGCCTCCTCGAAATCGACGAAGCGGGCCGCCTTGTAGACGCCTGCATTGTTCACCAACACGTCGAGACCGCCCAGCCGAGCGACGGCCTCGTCCACCATCCCCTCCGCCTGCGCGCGGTCGGCCACGTCGGCGGCCAGCATCTCCGCCTGGCGGCCCAGGGCGCGCACGGCCTCGGTGGTGTCCTGCAGCTGAGCAAGGCCGGTGGCCACCAGCAGCAGATCGGCGCCCTCGGCGGCGTAGGCCTCGGCGATGGCGCGGCCGATGCCGCGGCTCGCGCCGGTGACGAGGGCGCGTCGCCCCTCCAGACGTCCGGACATGCACGATCCTCCCTGCGATGCGCCGCCAGACTGGCGCGGCCCCGGCGCCCGGCGCAACCCGCCCGCCCTGCAGGTCCGTCGCCCGCACGAGCCGGACGGCGCCCCCGACCTGTCCGGCGGCCCGCCCGCCCACCCCCGTCCGGACAGGTCGGGGGCGCCTGGGGACGCCTTGCGCAGCTTCCGAAGGGCACGCCGACGCCTCCGCATAAGCCCGCGGATCGCCACGGCGAACGCGCGCACGGCCCCAAGGCCGGCGTCGCGCCCCGTTTTTCGATGCGCGCCGTCCCCCGGAAGAAAAAGCCGTCGCGCCTCGGCGCGTCGCGGGAGGGCGGGCGGGGCGCGCGCCGAGGCGCGGCGGCGTCCTCGGGCCCTGCGCTCGGTAGGCCCTGCGTGAGCGGCGCCCCTCGCCCACGCGCCGCCCGGCGCCCCTGCGCGTCGCCGTCCCGTTGGCGCCGGCGCCTCGCCATGCGACACCTGCGCCAAGCCATGCAGGACGCCGCCCCATGACCCGATCCATCGCCCTCCTGGGCGCCGGCCTCGCCGGCCTGACCTGCGCCCGGGCGCTGGCCGACGCCGGCCTTTCCCCGATCGTCTTCGAGAAATCCCGCGGCCTCGGCGGTCGCCTGGCCACCCGCCGGGCCGAGGGCCGCGACGGCGCCGCCCTCGCGTTCGACCACGGGGCCCAGCATCTCTCCCCCAAGACGCCGGAGTTCGCCGCCCTCCTGACCGCGCTGGAGCAGGCCGGCGCCGCCGCGCTCTGGACGCCCGAAGATCTGCCGCCCAAGCCCCGCTATGTCGGCCTGCCGGGGATGAGCGGCCTGGCCAAGCCCCTCGCCGCCGGCCTCGACATCCGACCGGGGCGCGAGGTCGCGGCCGTGGAGCGCCTCTCCGATGGTTGGCATCTCGGCTTCGCCGACGGCGCCCTCGAAGGGCCGTTCGACGCCCTGATTTCCACCGTCCCGGCGCCCCAGGCCGCACGCCTGATCCCGGGGGCGGCGGCTGCGCTCGCCCCCGTCGTCATGGCGCCCTGCTGGACGCTGATGGTCGTCTTCGAAACCCGCCCGGCAGAGCTGCCCGACGCCGCGGCCGGCGACGGCCCCCTCGCCTGGATCGCCCGCAACGCCGGCAAGCTCGGACGGCCCGACGCCGAAGCCTGGGTCGTCCAGGCCTCCGCCGCCTGGTCGAGGGAGCATCTCGAGCTGGACCGCGAGACCGCCGCAAGCGCCCTGCTCGCCCTGCTGGGCGAAACCGGCGCGGCGCCGCGCATCGACTGGGCCGCCGCCCATCGCTGGCGCTACGCCCGGGCCGAAACGCCGTTGGGCCGGCCCTTCGCCGAAGCGGACGGCGCGCTGATCGGCGGCGACTGGGCGCTGGGCGACCAGGCCGAGCACGCTTTTCTCAGCGGGCGCGCCCTCGCCGCCCGCCTGCTCGGATGACGCGTCGCGCCCGCCGGGGCCGGGCGCGGGCCGCGCCGTGACCCTGCTGCCGCCGGGCATGGAGGCCTGGCTCTTCGCCGCGCTCGCCGCGGCCAGCTTCGCCACCAGCGCCATGACGGCCGCCTTCGGCCTGGGCGGCGGAGCGGCGTTGCTGGCGCTGCTGGCCTCGCTGATGCCGCCGGCCGCGCTGATCCCCGTGCACGGCGTGGTGCTGCTCGCCTCCAATGCCGGCCGCGCGGCGGTCATGCGTCGCGCGGCGCGGCTGGATCTGCTCGGCCCCTTCGCCTTCGGCGCGCTGGCCGGCGCGGGACTGGGCGCGAGCCTCGCCGTCTCGCTGCCCCCCTGGGCGGTTCAGCTCGGCGTGGGCGCGTTCATTCTGTGGACCGTCTGGGGCCGCGCGCCCGCGCCGCCCGCGGGGCGCGCCCGGACCGCCGCCGGGGCCGCCGCGGGCGCGGTCACCACGTTCCTGACGATGTTCTTCGGGGCCACGGGGCCCTTCGTCGCCGCCTGGCTCAAGACGCTGGGCCTGGGGCGAGAGACCCATGTGGCCACCAACGCCTGCGCCATGACGCTGCAGCACGGACTGAAATCGGTCGCCTTCGGCCTCTTCGGCTTCGCCTTCGCGCCGTGGCTGGGGTTGATCGCGACCATGGCGGCGGCGGGGTTTCTGGGCACGCTCGTCGGGCGTCGCGCGCTCCGCCGCATGACCGATGCGCGCTTCGCCCAGGGCCTGGACCTGATCCTCACCGCGCTGGCGCTGCGCCTGATCGCTCAGACCGTCGGACTGCTCTGACGCGGGACAGACCCCGAGGCGCGCGGCGCGTCAGACGATCTCCACCTCGAACGCCCCGGCGCCCTCCACCTCGCAGGCGATGCGATCGCCCGGCCCGACGGCGCCGACGCCGGCGGGCGTGCCCGTCAGGATCACGTCGCCCGGCGCCAGGGTGAACAGGCGCGACAGCGCGGCGATCATCTCGGGGATCTTCCAGACCATCTGCCCCAGGTCGCCGTTCTGCCGCAGCGCGCCGTTGACCGACAACCGGATCGCGCCGCGGGCCAGCGCGGACGGATCCTCGACGCGGCGCAGCGGCCCGATGGGGGCGGAGGCGCGGAACGCCTTGGCCGCCGTCCAGGGCCGGCGCATGGCCTTGGCCTCGTCCTGCACGTCGCGGCGCGTCAGGTCGATGGCCGGCGCCGCGCCCCAGACGCAGCCCAGCGCCTTGCACTCGGCGATGTCCTCGCCGCCCACGTGCAGGGCGATGGCGAGCTCCGCCTCGTGGTGCAGGTTGGCGGTGGCGGGCGGGTAGGGGACGCGCGCGGCGGTCCACAGATCGTCCGGGTTCTTTTGAAAGAAGAACGGCGGCTCGCGGTCCGGATCGCCGCCCATCTCCACGATGTGGTCAGCGTAGTTGCGGCCGACGCAGTAGACCCGGCGCACGGGAAAGCGGTCGTCGGAGCCGGCGACGGGCAGCAGAACGGGGGCGGGGGGCGCGATGACGGTGCTCATGACGCGCAACCTGCCCCGCCGCGCCGCGCTTGAACAGAGGGCGCGCCGCGTCCTGCGTCGCGCCCCTGGGTCGCCGCCCGCCCGCG
>JBCBYE010000368.1:0-4939 GCA_039816075.1 Pseudomonadota bacterium
AGATCGGACAGGCCATCCGCGCGACCCTGCCGCGCCGCGCCGCCCTGTGCAACGCCCTCGCCGGCGCAACCGGACGCCCCCATCGGCCCGGCTCGCGAACGCCCGCTCCGCGCCAACGTCGAAGCGATCCGGATCCTAAACAAACTGTTTCCTCATCGAACATGAATTTTCTTGAACCGATGAACGCGTCCTCGACACTAAGCGTCATGAGAGGCGGACATGAACGGCGGAAACCCGCAGCCGCCCGTCTCTCTCGAAACCCGCAACGGTCCGCCCGCTTCGGCGAAGCGAGACCGCATCAGACGCGAAACGGCGAGGAAGGAAACGCGACATGCGCAAGACCATTCGAGGGTCCGACAAAGCGGACGTTCTTCAGGCCTCCAAGCGCCAGCCCAACATCGACGCGGGCGGCGGCAACGACGTTCTGGAAGGCGACCGGCGCGCCAACAGGCTCGAAGGCGGCGATGGCAACGATCGCATCAAGGCGGGCAGCGGCAAAGACGTCGTCGATGGCGGGAACGGCAACGACGTTCTGCGCGGCAACGGCGGGAACGACCGGATCGAAGGCGGCCGCGGCAACGACAACATGTTCGGCGGAACCGGCAAGGACAACCTCGACGGCGGCAAGGGGCGCGACGACCTCGATGGCGGCCGCGGCGACGACAAGCTGTTCGGCGGCGCCGGGCGGGACAACATCTTCGCCGGGCAGGGCAAGGACGTGGCCGAGGGCGGCGCGGGCGCCGACGCCTTCCTCTTCGCCGTGCGCGAGGACAGCGACGGGGACGAGGATCAGCTGCGGATCAAGGACTTCGAGGTCGGCAAGGACCGCATCGGCCTGCTCGACGCGGACGAACAGGGGCGCGCCGGCTTCGACTCGATCCTGGTGGACGAGGTGAACGGCAACGCGGTCATCCGCCTCTTCGACGACGACAACGAGAACGGCACGGAGGAGGACGGCGCGATCTACCTGGTCGGCGTGTCGCGCGAAGAGGTGCTGAACAACCTCGACGCCATCTTCGGCGCCGGCGCTTCGGAGGCCGACAACATCTTCTGAGCCCGAGGGCGCCGGCGCACGGGCGCCGGCGCCGCCATGGCCCATCCCTGAAACGGGCATCGGCGGGATCGCCGCCTCAGGCCCGAACGGCGCGGCGAACGACCTCTTGAAGCGCTTTCGCAAACTAGGCTGAAACAGGATCGAAGGGCCCGTCGCCGAACCCCGACGCAGCCCCCTAAAAGATGGAGACGCCGCATGCGCAGGTTCGTTCTCGAAGGCTCCTCCCGCAAGGACGTGCTGGAAGGTCGCGACAAGGCCAAGAACATCCTCGACGGCAAGGGCGGCGACGACCGGCTGAGCGGCGGCGCCAAGGGCGACGTCATCAACGGCGGCGGCGCCGAAGACGACGTCGTCTTCGGCGGCCGCGGCGCCGACCGGATTTCGGGCGGCGCGGGCAAGGACACGCTCGACGGCGGCCAAGGCAAGGACGTGATCTCGGGCGGCAAGGGCGCGGACCGGATTTCGGGCGGCTTCGGCGAGGACGTTCTGGGCGGCGGACGCGGCGCCGACCAGATCGAATGCGGCCATGGCGACGACCGCGTTTTCGGGGGCGCCGGCGCCGACATCATCTCGGGCGGGCTCGGCCGCGACGTGATCAACGGCGGCTCCGGCGCCGACGAGTTCATCTTCATCGACCTCGACGACCCCGACGCGCGCATGGTGATCCGCGACTTCGACCCGAGCGAGGACCAACTGCTCGCCGTCCCCGGCGAAGGCGACGAGGCCAACAACCGCATCGAGTCCTTCGTCGTGCGGGACGTGAACGGCGGCGTCTTCGTCGAGGTCTTCAACGACGACAACGAGAACGGCTTCGACGGCGACGGCGGCTTCCTGCTGCGCGGCGTCACGCGCGACGAGGTGTTCAACAACCGCGAGTCCATCTTCGGCGACCAGGCCGATTCCGTTTTCTGATCCCGCAGGCGCGGCGCTGACGGCCGCGCGCCACATCCCTCATCGATGGAAGGAGACGCTCGATGAGAAAGTTCCGCGAGACCGGCAGCCGGAAGAACGATCTGCTCGAAGGCAAAAGCAGCCAGTCCAACATCCTCGACGGCAAGGGCGGCAACGACGTCCTCAGCGGCGGCCGCAAGAACGACATCCTGAAAGGCGGCGGCGGCGACGACAGGCTGAATGGTTTCGCCGGCGCCGACGAGCTCGACGGCGGCCGCGGCGACGACGTGATCAGGGCCGGGGCCGGCAGCGACGTGATCGCCGGCGGCAAGGGCAGGGACGAGCTGTTCGGCCAAGGCGGCGACGATCGCGTCTTCGGCGGCGCCGGCGTCGACGTGCTTGGGGGCGGCAAGGGCGACGACGACCTGACGGGCGGCGCCGGCGACGATCGCGTCTTCGGCGGCGCGGGGAACGACGACATCCGTTCGGGCAAAGGACGCGACGTGGTCGTCGGAGGCGCCGGCAGCGACAGGTTCATCTTCAAGGTTAGCGAGTCCGCCGATGGCGCCGACGAGGTCGTGATCCGCGACTTCGAGCCCGAAAACGACATTCTCCTGGCTTTTTCGTCGATCAACAGGAGCACCAACAGCCGTCAATTCGATGTCAATTCGCTTGTTGTCACCGAGGTTTCGGGCGGCGTGCGGGTGCAGATATTCGACGATTTGAACGACAACGGCGTCGAAGCCGACGGAAGCTTCCTGCTGCGCGGCGTCTCGCTGGAGGACGTCCAGGACAACGCCGACCAGATTTTCGGCCCCTTCGTCTCGGCTGTCTTCTTCTGAATCGGACGGCCGGGCGCCCGCGCGGCCCGCAACGCTCAGCGCTTGGGCAGCAGCTCCGCCAGCGGACGGCGCTCGCGCCGCCGGGTCAGCTCCAGATGGCCCAGCGGGGTCCAGCCGACGACCTGCGTGTCGACCGGATCGGCGCGCAGCGCCTTCTTCAGCGCCGCCTCGAACTTGGGGCGCTCGCGCTTGCCCATGGGCGCCAGGTCCAGGACGATCTGCCCGCCGAGCCCCCGCAGCAGCAGCTGGCGCGGCAGCGCCTCCGCCGCGGCGAGGTTGGCCTTGAGGCCGGCGGCCGGCGACAGATCTCCGCCGGTGTTCACATCCACCGCAACCAGGGCGGAGGTCGGTTCCACCAGCACGAACCCGCCGCCGGGCAGGGCGGCGCGCGGGGTCGACAGCGCCTCCACCTGATCCAGCAGGCCCAGATCGTCCCACAGGCGCGCATCGCCGCGCAGCACCTGCTCGGGCTCCGGATCGGTCCAGTCGCGCCAGGCCAGCACCTCGGCGTCCGGCCCGTCGACGCGCAGGCCCGGGGCATCGCCGCCGTCCTGCGCCTCGGCCCAGAGGGCGGCGAGAGAGGCCACGTCCTCGGCCACCGCGTCCGCTTCCACGTCCTCGGCGGCGGAGCGGACGATGGCGCCGGGCGCCGTTTCCTCCTCCGGCCCCGCTGCGGCCAATCCCGCCTCCGCCAGCGCGCCGACGGCCAGCGCCTGAAGACGATCCCGCTCCGCCTCGTCCTTGATGCGGCGCGAGACGTTCACGCCCGGCGCATGGGGCGTGAGGATCGCGTAGCGGCCCTTGAAAAGCGGCTCGTCGGTCACCGGCACGGCCTTGCCGCCCTCGGCGAAGCGGGCGATCTGCACCAGCGGCCGGTCGCCGGGGCTCAGATGCTTGCCGCCCTTGAGAAACCCTTCGAGCCCGTCGCCGAGATCGAGAAACACCGCCCCGATATTCGGCGCCTTGCGCGTCACCCGGGCGCGATGCACCGCCTCCAGCCGCGGCGTCGCATCCTGCTCGGGCGCATCGAGGCGCAGGTCGATCAGCCGTCCGCCGTCCACCAGCGCGGCCATCGCGGGCCAGTCGGGGTCCTCCAGCAGCGCGACGATGCGGCCCCTCATGCCGCCGCCTCCGCCGGGAAGGTCAGCGCCATGCCGAAGCTTTCCAGCAGGCCCGCGGTCTCGGTCAGGGGCAGGCCGACGACGTTGGTGTAGCTGCCGTTGATCGCCGGGATCAGCGCCGCGCCGAGGCCCTGGATGGCGTAGCCGCCGGCCTTGCCGCGCCACTCGCCCGAGGCGACGTAGGCGGCGGCCTCGCGCTCGCTCAGCTTCTTCATGCGCACCTGCGTCTCCACGCGCCGCAGCCGCTCCTCCGCGCCGCGGCGCAGGCAGACGGCGGTGATGACCCGGTGGCGGCGGCCGCTCAGCAGCGCCAGAAAACGCGCGGCCTCCGCCTCGTCGCGGGCCTTTTCAAGGATGCGCCGACCGGCGGCGACGACCGTGTCGGCGGTCAAGACAAGGGCGCCCGCGGTCTCGGGCCGGGCGGCCAGGGCGGCGGCCTTTTCACGGGCCAGCCGTTCGGCATAGGCGCGCGGCGCCTCGGCCTTGGCGGGGGTTTCGTCGATGTCGGCGGGCAGCACCGCATCGGGCGCGATGCCCAGGCGCGCCAGCAGCTCGCGCCGCCGGGGCGAGGCGGAGCCCAGGATCAGCCGCGGCGGCCCGTCGCGCGCCTCGGCCATCGCGTCACTTGAAGCGATAGGTGATCCGCCCCTTGGTCAGGTCATAGGGCGTCATCTCGACCTGCACCTTGTCGCCGGCGAGCACGCGGATGCGGTTCTTGCGCATCTTGCCGGCGGTATGGGCGATGATCTCATGGCCGTTCTCGAGCTTCACCCGAAACGTCGCGTTGGGCAGAAGCTCGACCACGACCCCGGGGAATTCGAGCGTTTCTTCTTTGGCCATGGGGTCTCCGTAAGGCGCCAAATCCGATGCGCGCGGCGGGCAAGGGCCCCGGCCGGCGCGCGGCGGGGTGATGCACGTTAACGGGCGGCGATTCAACCCCGGCCGCCGCGCGAGGCGCCCGACCGCGCCGCGCCGGCGCTGACGCGCCGAAGGCCCGCGCGGCGGGCCTGCCCGGGGCCGGGGGCCCCGGG
>JBCBYE010000700.1:0-2345 GCA_039816075.1 Pseudomonadota bacterium
CCCGACCTGGGTTGTGCTTTATTCGCTGCTTGGTGCTGTGGTGTTGAACCTGATCATCACGATCAATCACAGGCGCGACCGCTACGTCGCCACATGAAAAAGCCCCGGCACTTGCGCACCGGGGCCTTCCTTCAAACCTGAAACCAAGCGTTTAGCTGGCTGGCAGGATCACCGCGTCGATGACGTGGATGACGCCGTTGGACGCCTCGATATCGGCGGTCACCACGTTGGCGCCGTCGATCATCACGCCGTCCGTGGCGTCGATGGACGCGGTCGACCCCTGGACGGTCTCGACCTCCATCGCCTTGCCCGCGATGTCGGCGGACATCACCTTGCCGGACACCACGTGATAGGTCAGCACCGCCACCAGCTGGTCCTTGTTCTCCGGCAGAAGCAGCGCTTCGACCGTGCCCTCGGGCAGCGCGGCGAAGGCCTCGTCGGTCGGCGCGAACACGGTGAACGGGCCCTCGCCCTTCAGCGTATCCACCAGGCCGGCGGCCTGCACCGCGGCGACCAGCGTGTTGAAGGACCCCGCGCCCACGGCGGTGTCCACGATGTCCTTGCTCGCGGCGAAGGCGGCGGAAGCGGTCATCATCAGGCCGGCGGCGGCGGCGGTCAGCGTGCGAAGCATGTCGATCTCCTCGAAGTCGCTTGCTTGGAAGAACGCGGCAGGCTCGCCGCGTCCGATGCTCCGGGACATGGGCTCAACGTGGGAAAAAAACACACGTCAGGGATGACAATGATTTGAGGGGCAAGCGCCCTCGCCCCGCGCCCCGCCCGCCCTAAGGCCCGAGGCTCCGCGTCAAAGGACCTGCAGCACCGTGCTGCGCCGCACCGGGCGGAAGCCTGCGCGCTGATAGAGGCCCAGCGCCTTGGGATGGTCCAGCGTGCAGGTGTTCACGCTCATGCGCGTCACGCCCTCACGCGACCAGCCCATGCGCAGCGCCTCGCCCAGCAGCCAGGGCCCAAGCGCCCGGCCCCGCAGGGGCTTGCCCAGCCCCAGATAGGCCAGATCGCAGACCCCCGGCGCCCGCCAGTCCAGCGCCAGCAGCCCCCCGGGCCAGCCGTTCCACATCAGCGCGAAGATCGAGACGTCCTCATGCTGAACGAACGCCTGCAGCGTCTCGGCGTCGTCCTTGTGCCGGTCGAGCCAGAAATGGTCCTCGCCCGCCAGATCGTAAAGGTGCAGGAACCAGCCGTTCGGCGCCCCCACGGCGCGCAGCAGGCTCACCGGCGCGCCCGCGGGCAACGGCGGAAACGGGCCGACGGGCCGCTCCGCCATCTCCAGCCAGGTGACGACGACCTCGACCTCGCGGCCCTCGCTCATCGCGCGGGACCGGTCTCGATCGCCAGATCGGGGTAGGAGCCCCACTCCGTCCAGGACCCGTCGTAGACCGACCAGTCGCGCATCCCCAACCGCTCCAGCGCCAGGGCCAGAACGCAGGCCGTCACGCCGGAGCCGCAGGTGGCGATGATCGGCCGGTCCAGGTCGACCCCCGCCGCCTCGAAGACGGCGCGCAGCGCGGCCTCGTCCTTCATCGTGCCGTCGCCGTTCACCAGCGCCGCATAGTGCACGTTGCGCGCGCCCGGCATATGACCGGCGCGCAGGCCCGCGCGCGGCTCCGGCGCCTCGCCGGCGAAGCGCGCGGGGGAGCGGGCGTCGACGATCTGCTCGCGCCCCAGCTTCACCGCCTCGGCCACCTGCGTCACGTCTCGCGCAAGTCCCGCCTCGCGCCGCGCGGTGAAATGCCGGTCGCGCGCGGCGGGGGGCAGATCCTCGGTCTCGCGCCCCTCGGCCGTCCATTTGGGCAGGCCGCCGTCCAGCACCGCGACGTCGCGGTGCCCCATCAGCCGCCACATCCACCAGACCCGCGCGGCCGAGAACAGGCCCGCCTGGTCGTAGACCACCACGCGGTGCCCGTCGCCCACGCCCATGGCCCTGACCCGGCTGACGAATTTCTCGGCCGGCGGGGCCATATGCGGCAAGGGGGACCGGGCGTCGGCCACGTCGTCGATGTCGAAGAACCGCGCGCCGGGGATATGCGCCTCGGCGTATTCCGCCTTCGCGTCGCGGCCGGTGTCGGGCAGGTGGTAGGAGCCGTCGAGCACGCGCACGTCCGGCGCGCTCAGATGCCGCTCCAGCCAGTCGGTGGAGACCAGCAGCTGCGGATCGGACTCGGGCATGGCGGGCCTCCGGGCGCGTTCGCGTTCAGACCCCGACCCTTACGCCCGCCGCGCGCCGGCGCCAAGGCGGGCGGGTCCAGGCGGGCGGGACGCCGGACTCGCCGCACAGGCCCGACCTTCCAAGGAGGCCCCGGATCAAGTCCGGGGCGAGCCTGCGCCCG
>JBCBYE010000226.1:0-6703 GCA_039816075.1 Pseudomonadota bacterium
CGGTCTGTGTTTGGAGTTCTGACGTGTTCTCTTCCTATCTGGGGCGCGCCCGCGGCCGTCAGCTGGTCCACTTCGGTCTTCAGCCAGGCGGTGCGCTGCGTCAGCTGCTCGGGCGCCCGGTTCGACGCACCGCCGGCGCCGCCGATGGCCACGTCGGTCACCTCCAGCTGGGTGACCGGAACGAAGGCGGCGGTTTCGGGGAAATCTGCCATCAGTCGGGGGCTCCGTAGCTGCGGTCGCCCCCGTAGACGGCCGAGCCGTCGTAGAGGGTCGAGCCGTCATAGGTGAAGGCGGGGACGCGCCGGAGAACATCGACCAGCTCGCAGCGCGCCGGGGCGACCGAGGCGAGGATCGCGCCGATCTCCTCGACCGCGTCGCGGTCCAGCGCCTCGGCCAGGATCACGCGATAGGTCGCCCAGAGCGGCGGCGCGCCGTAGATCGCCGAGCCGTCGTAGCGATGGCGGCCGTCATAGGTCAGCACCGGTCGCTCCTGCGGATCGCGCGGAGCGCCATGCACGGCCGAGCCGTCGTAGCGCCGCGAGCCGTCGTAGCGCAGCTCGTCCACGCCCTCGACGATGTCGACCACCGTCCAGTCGGTCGCCTCCAGGGCCAGGCGGATCGCCGCGCGCGTGCCCTTGGCGCGGTGGACCGCGACCGAGGCCTTGATCACCGCCCGGCGGCGCGCCTCCGGCCAGGCCGGATCGTAGCGGTCGACCGACAGCTCCGAGGCGAGGACGTCCAGCCAGGCGGCGGGGCAGTCGTCGGGCCGCCAGGTCAGCGGGATCTCCACGGCGAGACCGGTCACCCGCGCCGCGGCGGCGCCGTCGAAGCCGCGTTCCATGGCGGTGGCGTTGGGGGGCAGAAGGTCAGCCATCGGCGCTCTCCGCCGCGACGGTCAGCGCGTTGGGCCGAGCGACTTCGAAGCGCGCGGTGTCGATGTCGGCCGCGGGAGAGGCCAGCGCCACGCGCTCCACGCCCTCCACGTGCAGCGCGGCGATCAGGGCCGAGCGGGGGACCATCCTGCCGATGCGGTAGCGCTCGGCGGTGTAGGCCGAAAGCGCAGCCGAGGCCGCATCGAGCGCGGTCTGCTGGCCGGCGCCGGGCGCCAGCGACAGCTCCGCCGCGACGGAATAGGGCCGCTCGACGGCCAGGCGCGTGAAGACCGTATCGGTCAGCGTGCGCACGTCCTCGGCCTGGAGCTTGGCGTCCACCGCCGCCAGCACCGCGGCGGCCTCGGCTTCGTGCGCCGGATCCACCAGGATCGTGACGTCGACGGCGCCGGGAAACGGCGAGGCCACGGCCACGTCCGCCACCCGCGCGTCCGCGCCCATCGCGAAGAAGGCGTAGCGACCCGATGTGCCGGCGGCCGTCGAGGCCTCCAGCGCCAGCTGCACGCGGCGACGCAGGCGGGCGTCGTCTTCCAGCACCGCGGCGACAGGCGGAACCGCGTTCGGATCGGCCGGGGTCGCCACCGCCCGCGCCACGCCGAACAGCGCGGCGATGTGATCGAGGTTCGAGCCTTCGGCGAACGCCAGATGCGTGGCGCGCGCGGCATCGTTCACGCGCTGGCGCAGCACCAGCTCCCGGTAGGCGAAGACCTGCAGCAGCTTGACCGCCGGATCGCTCTCGACCAGTGCGTCCCATTGGGGCCAGAGCGCCTGCAGATCCGCAACGGCCGCCGCGTAGATCGCCTCGAAGTCGAGGGTCTCGACCAGGTCGGGCGCGGGCAGCTTGCCCAGATCGATGTCGGCGAAGGCGGTCATGCGGCGTTGCCCAGCACGACGCCGGTTTGGAACTGGCGGTCGCCTTCCCGGGCGTCGACCACCAGCTCGATGCGGCCGGCCTCGGTCGCGGGGATCTCGAAGCGGACCACCTCGATGCGCGGCTCCCACCGGGCCAGCGCCTCGGCCGCGCCGGCATAGATCAGCGCGAAGGTCTGCGGGTTGATGGGCGCATCGATCAGGCCAGGCAGCGTCGAACCGTAGTCGCGCCGCATCACCCGCGAGCCCAGGGGCGTCGTCAGGATGTCGCGGATCGACTGGGCGAGGTGCGCCTCGCCCTCCAGCGTCGTTCCGGCCTGAGCGTCGAGCCCCCGCATGGCGTTAGGCCTCCGGCGCCTTGCCGCGCTTGGTCGCGGGCTTGGCGGACGCGGGCTTGGCCGCGCCCGGCTCTACGGGCGCCAGCTGGATGCCGCCCATTTCGTATTTGGCTTGGCGGTCGGTCAGCTCGATCTCCTCGCCCTTGGTCACGCGACGGCCGGCGATCCAGCCGTCGCGGGCGGCGCGGTAGGTCTGCAGGGTCTGCTCGGTCACAACGGGGCTCCTGATGCAGGTTCGGGCTCGCCGGTCTGGGCGGCCCCGGGGGTCACGTCGGCGTGGACGTGGGTGGTCAGCTCGATGTCGCCGGCGGCGACCTCGTCGGTGGATCGGATCGGCCCGACGACGTGCAGGCCGTTCGCATCGAAGGTCAGCTGCGCGGCGCCGCAGCGCAGGACCAGTCCGCCCGAGAGATCGACGACGCGCAGCGCCGGATCGCCCGAGGGCGCCGGGTTCGCATCCGAGTAGATCGCCGGCAGGATCACCGCCTGCTCGGGGTCGCCGCCGGGGCTGAGGACCAGGACCTGCTCGCCCAGGCTTGGCGCCCACCAGTCCTTGTCGGCGCCCGCGCGCTGCGTCAGCCATTGCAGCGGCTGCGTCACGCGCGCGCCGATCCGCGCGACGGCGCGCGCGACGTCCGGCTGCACCTCGGCGATCACGCCGATCTGCACCAGGTTGTCGAGCCGGCGCTTCAGCTCGGCGATCTCCATGGCATCGGCGGAGCCGATCATGCGGACGCCTCCTCTGCGATGATCTCGAAATCCTCGGCCGGCGCCTCGGGATCGAAGCTGCCGAGGATCTGGAGCAGCTGCCGCGCGTCATCGGCGCGCCGGCTGAGCTGCACCGGATGCGACCAGGCGATCCCCCAGAGCGCCGAGGCCGTGCGGCCGGCGCCGTCGTAGAGGTTCTCGACCGCGCCCAGGCGCGCCGGCCCCAGATCCACGTCGCCGAAGCCGTAGTCCTGGACCAGCGAGACGATGCTTTGCACCAGGGTCAGGGCCACGAAATCCTGCTTCTTGGGAGCGTCGCCGGAGACGATCACGAAGGCCGCCATCCGCAGCTCCAGCTCCGTCGCGGCGCCGGCGACGCTGGGCCGAGGGCCCAGACCGACCGTCGTGACCCGCACGGCCACGCCCCGCGCGACCGTGCGTTTCAGCTCGGCCATGTCGAAGCGGCCGGAATGGGCGGCGATGTCGAGCGGCGGATCGACGGGCAGCAGCTGGCGGAGCTGCGCGCAGACCAGGTCGGCCGCGGCGGCGAACAGCGTGGCGCGGGTCATCGCATCACCTCGGCCAGGAAGTCCGCGACGACGTCCTCGATTTCGGCCTCATCCTCGGCCGACAGGCCCAGATAGGGCCGCGCCGGCAGCTCGGGCTTGCCTGCATCGGCGCCGCCGAACTGGTGGATCGCCGCGTAGACCAGGTTCGAGCCGACGCGCACCACGTTCCCCTCGACCACGTGGTGCAGGCTGTCGCGCAGCGCGCCGGAGCGCACCAGCAGCGACTGGTTCGGCTTGCGCCTGGCGCCGTAGGCGTCGGACCAGGGCGCCCAGGGCGCGCCGTCGGGACCGGCCTTTTCCTCGTCGAGGCGGCGGCGGGCGGCGCCCTCGGCCACGGCGCCTACCGCGCCCAGCAGCTCGGTCTCTTCCCAGCGGCCGAGGCGCTGGAGGGCGTTCAGCTGGGCGTGCAGCCCGCGCGTCTCGATGGTCAGGGAAACGCCGGTCATAGCTCCGACATTCCCTGGCGCGTGAAGATCCGCTCGGGCCCGCCGGAAACGATGGGGCGCGCGCCCTGGCCGGCGGTCGCATCCTCGGGATCCGCGTTGGGATCGACCACATCGAGGACCACCATGCCCTTCGCAACCTTGTCCAGGAAGGCGACCGCGTCCTCGTAGCGTTGCCGCATCTCTTCGGTGACCAGCGAGCCGTTGGTCGCCAGTCGGTAGACCGCGATGTCGACGCAAGGTCGGCGCAGCTGCTCGGGGCGCGACGGCAGGGGCAGGCGATGGCGCGCGCCCACATAGCCGTCGATCTCGGCCGAAGCCGCGGCCAGGGCCGGCGCCAGCCGGGCGGCGTCGGCCTGCCCGTCGGCATCCTCGTCGGCGAGCGCGAGGAAGATCCGCTCGCCCCAGGCGTCGCGGATGTCGGACGGGACGGCGTAACTCACGTGGCGTCCTCGTCGGGCTCGGCTTCGAGCACGGCCATGCGCCGCAGCTCGTAGGCCGACACGATATCGTCGGCGGACAGGCCGGCCCTTTCGGCCTCGGCCTCCAGCGCGATCAGGCGGTCCTCGAACTCCACGGCGGTCATGCTCGGCCTCTCACGTTGCAAGCGGGGCTTGGATGCGCCGCCCGCGCCGCTGCCCGCTCGGGCGGCGCGGTGGGGGACGGCCGGCGCCCAAGGAGACACGTCGGCCGTGCGGCTGTGCGAAGGCGGATCCGCCTTCGAACGGGGTCAGGCGTTGACGCCGGCCGGGCCCTGCTCGGCCTTGAGCGCGGCCCAGGCGGCGTCGCGCTCCGCCGAGGTGACGTTCTGTTTGAGGACGGCCTCGATGGCGTCGACGCGCGGCGCGCCGCCTTGGGTGAAGGCGTCGGTCGGCAGCTCGCGGATCGCGTCGACGATGGCCGCCAGCTGCGGGACGGCCGGCTCGGCAGGCTCGGGCGCCGCCGGCCCGGGCGCCGCGGGCGCGGGTTTCGCGGGCGCCGGCCCCTTGGAACCGGGCGCCGAAGAGGCGGGTTCGGTCGAGCCCGGCGCGGCCGGGGCCTCGCCCTCGCCCGTGGCGGCGACGGTCATGCGCGGATCCGCCCGCAGGCGACGCCACTCGTCCTCGCCGAACGACCCTTCGGCCACGACCTGCGGCTCCCGGGTCCAGGCGCGACCGCAACGGCGCCAGCCGTCGCGGTCGGCCGAGACCAGGAACGCGGCCTGGCTCACGCTCAGCCCAGCCACGACGTCACCACGACTTCGACGTCGTCGTAGTTGGGGTTGGTGTCGCCACCGCCGATCAGCATGCGCTTGATGACGTCCTTGGCGGCCGCCTCCAGCGTGCCGGGCACGACCAGGTGCGTAGGCTTGATGCCCAGGGGCCGGCCGCCGTCGGCCGTGAAGCCGCGAAGCGCCGCCCGCGCGGCCTCGTAGTTGGCCTTGTTCAGCGGCGACTTCGACTTGTAGGCCATCTGCCAGAAGCCGAAGCCGACGTTCGACCGCATGTCGACGCCCATCTCGAAGGTGTTGTTGGTGAACACGTTGTCCGAGGTGCGCGGGTCCGTCTTCGCGACGAACTCGGGCGCCTTGCGGTTCTGGTAGATGAAGGGCTTGAGCGGCTTGGAGCAGTCCAGCAGATACCAGGCGTCGCCCGGCGAGCCGCCGCCGCTGTCGTAGTTGGACACGCTGACGGCGGTCCCGGTCCCGTCCTCGTTCGGCGCCACGGGATGGTCCGTGTCGAAGAAGTTCTGACCGTCAAAGCACAGCGTGCTCTCGCCCGCCGCCATCAGCGCGGCGATCAGCTCGTCAGGCTTGCGCGCCGCAGCGTCGCCCATGAAGCCGATCATCGGACCGTAAAGGCCGAGGTTGTCGTCTTCGATGTCGGTGCGCTTGATGCCGACCGTGCTTTCCCAGTCCTTGTTCTCGATCACGTAGGAGCCGGCCGCCATGTCCTTGACGACGCGCGCCCCGATCCATTCGCGCAGAGACGGGAAGTCCTTCAGCCAGCCGTAGGTGTTGGACTTCGTCGCCGAGGGAACGACCGAAGCGACGGCGCGGTAGAAGCTGTCCTCATGCGCCGCGTCATAGGCGGCCTGGAATTCGCGGCGGTAGCCGGTCATCAGCGCGGTGAGGACCGCGGGGGTTACGACGGGCATCAGACCGTCTCCTTCGCTTCATCGGCCTTCGCCTTGGCGAAGTCCTCGAACGACCAGCCCGCAGCGCGGCAGGTGGCCTTTTCTTCGTCGGTGAGGCCGTGGGCGCCGGCGCCCTTGGCGTCCTTCGGATCCTTGCCGTCGAGGCCGGACTTGCCGCCGACCTCCGGCGCGGACGCGACGTAGGCGCGGAAGTGATCGAGCCCGTCGGCGGCCTTGCAGGCGGCGACGTGGTAATCGCGCGAGCCGGGCGTGATCTTGCCGGCCTTCACGGCGGCATCGACCTCGTCTTCGATGGCCTTGGCGGCGCGATCCGCGTCGGCCGCCTCCAGCTCCTTGACGCGGGCCAGCGCGGTTTCGTGGTCGGCGCGCGGCACGAACTTGTCGAGCGGCGGCGTCGCCGCCTCGGCCCGCGCCTGGGCGGTCGAGGTCTTCAGCGCTTCGATGGCCGTCAGGACCGAGGCCTCGGCGGCCTCCTCCTGCAGATCGAGCGCCCGGCAGATGGCCGGGGTGGGCATGGGCGTCTCCTTTGCGGGATCGGGATCGGCGTCGTCGCCGGCCTCGCGCCGTGCGAGGGCTTGAAGCTCCAGAGCGGGCTGGTTGGTCAGGCCGGCGGACGTGATGCGGAGAACCTCGCCGCTCTTCGTCTCCAGGACGAAGACGGGCGAGATATAGCGATATGCGCGCGACGCGACGGCCTGGGCGCCCGCTGCCGTCCATTCGACCTGGCCCCAGATCGCGCCCTCGCGACC
>JBCBYE010000718.1:0-2254 GCA_039816075.1 Pseudomonadota bacterium
CACGGCCGTCGCCTGCAGCGGCGGTCCGGCCGGCAAGGCTCCAGAACGGCCGAGCCCGGCCCTTTCGCGCGATCCGTGCGACGCCGCACCGATCTTCTCCCCTAGATACGCGATCTCCGACGCCCGAGCCTTTCATGGGGAGGTTTCCGACGCCGGCGGTACGGTCGTTTCGGAACCGGCGTCGCAGACCGTCGGCGGAGCGTCGGGCGTCGAGCGTCGCGCCCGGGTCGACGCGCCGCCGCGCGCCGACCGGCTGGCGTGCAGGCCGGCGCCACCGGAGTCGGCGACGTTTCACGCCCTCGATCCCCGGTCTCGTCCGCAGGCGCAGGTTCGCTCGCCATCGCCTTGCGGCGGCGAGCGTCCGCCCGCTCCGGCGCGCGGCCGGTTCCTCGTGTCGCGCCTGCCGCTTTGTCGCCCCGGCCGGACCGAGCAAGGGCGGCCGGCGATCCGACCGCGCCGCCGTGGGATCAGCCCGCGCTCAAGGGCGCCGGCCCCTGCGGCGCGTCGCTTCGTTTCTCGCGGGGCGGTTCCTGGGTCGGGCGCGGCAGGCCTCGCGGTCGCGAGGTCTCGCGCGACGCGTCTTCCGCGCCGTCGCGTCGAGCATTCGCTCGGCGAAAATCCGCTCGAGACAGCGATCTCGGCTTTGCTTGAAGAAGGCCTCTTCGCGCCCTGCGACGTCATGACGTTGAACCTGTTCCGACGCTCGGGACCGTCGCGGACGAGCGGCCATGCCGGCGCGCGGGCCGGTCAATCTCGGCTGCGTCGTCGCTCCGCCGGAGCGCCGCGACCCTTCGTCGGTCGCCGAACCGATTGCGGGTCATCGCCTCCTTTCGCCGATCCCGCTGCGAAGACGGTCGGCCGGCCACCGCCTCGACCTGATTAAGAGAGCCAGGTCGCGCGCTGCAGGCCCACGGCGGGCCGACCGCCCGCAGCCTGCTGTCTCGCGCGCAGACGCGTTCGAGGCACGGCTTGGACATCGCAGCGGCGCGTCGGATGCCGCGCCGCTGCGCTCAGAGGGCGGTACCGCGAGGAACCGCCGCTCGTCTCTCGCCGGCGCCTTCAGCGTGAGACGGTCGTCTGAAGGACGGATGTCGGCGACCCTCGGCGAGCGGACCTTGAGGCATCGGCTCACGCCGTCGCGCCCCGCGGCCCCCTCCGTTCGACGCGCGTCGCGACGACGCGTCGGGCCGGCGGCTCGGGCGCAGGTCCGAGGACCGCCTGCATGCGCCAGGGGCGCCTCCGCGGCGGCGCGCCCGTCGCCCCAGAGAGCTTGAGCCTCTCGGTCGCGGCGACGGACGGAGGTCGGGCGCCTGTCGGGGCCGGGCGGGCGCGCGAAGCCGATCCTCCGATGCCGATCCGGACCGGCCCGACGGACGGGCGCAGGATCTCGGTCGCCGGCCGGGCCGCGGGCCGGCCCTCGGCCGCTCGCGGCGCGCCGCGTCCGGGGCGAGGCCGCTGGAGCCGCGCCCGCACCGAGGGTCATCGCGCCGTGCCGAACGCGATCTTCAAGGCGCGGCGCAGGGGCCTTGCCGCGACGGACATGCGCGGGGCCTCGGCGGCGCTTGGACCCAGGCCATCGAACGCCGGGTCGGACCCGGCTTCGGCTTCGGCTTCGTCGCCGGTGCGACGCGGGGCGGCGCCGCGTCGCGCGCGACGGGTCGAAGGTCGCCTTCGGGGGCGTGGACCGGGCGCGGCGGCGGGCTATGCTCGGGCATCGACGGAAGGTCGGCGCAGCGCCGGCCTGGCGCGGCGAAAGCGGGAGAGCGGCGGGCATGACCCTCGAGAACGGGCCGGACGAGGCGGAACTGGCGGCGTTGGACCCTCGGGCGCTGATCGCCGAGGCCTATCGGCTCGACGGCCCCTCGGCCGAGGATTGCCGGTCGATCTTTCTCGACTGGGCGCTGGGCCGCACTGAGGTCGAGGGCGATCCGGCGGCCCTGCGGCGGCTGCACGCGGGCTATGCGGCGCGGCACCCGGATCACCCGATGACCGCGGTGCTGGCGGAGGGGCTGACGACGCCCCGCGCCGGGCGACGCAGCGAGGCCCGGCGCGAGGTCTGAGCGGCGCGCTCGACGCGCCGCGCCCCGGATCGCCCGAAGGACAGGCTCCGCCTGGATCCGCGCGCCGGCGCCCGGTTCGCCGCCGCCACGCCCCTGCACCCCGCGTCAGCCGGCGAGGGCGGCCAGGATTCGGGCCCAGCTGCGGGCGCCTTTGCGAAAGCTTTTGAGGCGGTAGCGCTCGTTGGGCGAATGCA
>JBCBYE010000756.1:0-2086 GCA_039816075.1 Pseudomonadota bacterium
GAGCGGATTGTTCTGTCTGAAAAAGCGGCCAAAGCGATGCCGCCCAAGGGTAGGTTCGAAGAATTTATCGAACTATCGCTAGATTTTCTGGCAAGTCCTTGGAATATCTACAAAAATGGCTCCTTGCCTATGAAGCAAACCGTGCTTCGACTGGCCTTTGCAGAGCCTCTTCGCTATAGCCGGAAAAACGGTTATCGAACTCCCGAAATAACGTTTCCTTTCAAGGTGTTAGGGGATATTCAACAGCCTGATTTTCAAATGGTGCGGTCGAGAAGACTCGAACTTCCACGGGAGTTACCCCACAGCGACCTCAACGCTGCGCGTCTACCAATTCCGCCACGACCGCATCCTCGCAGCGGGCGAGCGTCTAGCACCGGCGTCGGCGAGCGTAAAGCCCCCCGGACGCCGGCGTTTGCGCGGGCGCGGGCGCGGGCCCGTCGCAGAGAGTTTTCGGCGGCGGCGCGCAGCGGCGTCTCGCCTTCGGCGGTCGGCGGTCGGCGAGGAGGCGGGGGCCAGGGGAGGCTGGGGCGCGCGGCGTGGCCCCGCTTGCGCCGCGACGGGTTGCGGGACGGGGGCGCGGGGGCTTAGCTGCCGGCGGTTCGGAGGCGGGAGCGCGGCGCATGGTGGAGTGGCGGATCGACGATGCGCCGGTGGCGTTTCCGCAGGCGCTGGCCGAGATGGAGGCGCGCGTGGCCGCCATCCGCGCCGGCGCGGCGCCGGAGCTGGTGTGGCTGCTGGAGCATCCGCCGCTCTACACCGCAGGGACCTCGGCGCGGGCCGAGGATCTGCTGCAGCCCGACCGGTTTCCGGTGCATGAGGCGCGGCGCGGAGGCGAGTACACCTATCACGGGCCGGGGCAGCGCATCGCCTATGCGATGCTGGACGTGGGCGCGCGGGGCGGCGACGTGCGCCGCTTCGTCTGGCAGCTGGAGGCCTGGGTGATCGCCACGCTGGACCGGTTCGGCGTGCGGGGCGAGCGGCGCTGCGGCCGCGTCGGCGTCTGGGTGACGCGGCCCGAAAAGGCGCCCGGCCCGGACGGCGCGCCGGCCGAGGACAAGATCGCCGCCATCGGGCTGCGCCTGCGCCGCTGGGTCAGCTTTCACGGGGTGTCGATCAACCGCGAGCCGGATCTGAGCCATTTCGACGGGATCGTCCCCTGCGGCATCAGCGGCCACGGGGTGACGAGCCTGGCGGATCTGGGGCTGATCGTCAGCGGGCCGGAGCTGGACATGGCGCTGCGCGCGGCGTTCGAGGAGGTGTTCGGCGACCGGTGAGCGACGCGGCCGCCTTGCGGCCCTCGCCGCCGGGCGCCCGGCCCGGGCGGGAGGCCGGGCTTGTCCCGGCGCGGGTCCGAGGGGGCTCGATGCCCCCTCGGGGCCGGTCCTGGGAGGGGAGGGCGACGGTCGGGGGGACGGCGCGCCGCGGGCCTCAGGCGGCCCGGTTTCGGCGGACCAGCCCGGCGAGGGCGAAGGCGCCGAGCAGGAGGCCGGCGCCGAGCGGCGTCGGCACGGACGAGACGGTCAGCGAGCGCACCGTGTAGCCGTCGCCGGCCACGAAGCTGCCGCCGGCGGGCACCGTGGCGATCAGGTAGCGGAACGTGCCGCTGAGCGAGATCGTTTCGGAGTGGGCGTTCGAGGCGCCTGCGCTGAGCAGGGTCGAGCCCGTGGTGAGCGAGGCGAGGCCGCCGGAGGTGACGCCGGTCAGGTCCGCGTCGGTCCCGTAGATGGCCCAGGCGTCGGGGATCAGGGCGAGGCGGCCAAGGGTGATGGAGTCGAACGCCACGGCCTTGCCGAAGTCGAAGATCACCGCCTCGTCGTCGCCCAGATTGTTGATCTGGTTGGTCTCGGTCAGGCTGCGGTCGGCCCGCACGCCCAGGCCGCCGCCGCCCTGCGTCAGGCGCGCGCCCGGCGGTTCCTGGGTGTTGATGGCCGTGGCGGTCACCGAAAGGCCGTCGACCGGGCCGAAGACCTCGGTCTTGCCCAGCAGACCGCCGGAGCCGGTGAAATCGTGTACCGACCCAGTGATTTTCTGCTCATGCTACATGGAGAGAGGTAGCGATGAGCATGACGATGGAAGACGGGATCAA
>JBCBYE010000394.1:0-4644 GCA_039816075.1 Pseudomonadota bacterium
CTTCATCCATGTCGACGCCGACCGCGCGCGGGCCGAGGCGGAGGCCGCCGCCGCGCGCGCCGCCGCCGGCGCCCGCCGCCACCTGCTCGACGGCGTGCCAATGAGCTGGAAGGACCTCTACGACACCGTCGGCGACGCGCCGCGGCAGGCGCACGCTATCGGCCCTTCGGTCGATGGACAATCCGGGCCGCGCGCCCCTAAGTCCCAGCCCATGACAAGCGATGCGATGGACGCCGACGTTCTGATCGTGGGCGGCGGGCTGATCGGCCCCGCCACGGCGCTGGCGCTGGCGGCGGGGGGGCTGAAGGTCCTGCTGCTGGATGCGGTTCCGGCCGAGGTGCGGGCGGATCCCGAGTTCGACGGGCGCGCCTACAACGTGGCCCTGGCCTCGCGCCGGTTCTTCGAGGCGCTGGGCGTCTGGGAGGCGGTGGAGGCGCGTGCGCAGCCGGTGGCGCGGGTGCATATCGAGGACGGTCGGCCGGGCGAGCGGATCGCGCCGGCGCTGCTGACCTTCGACCACGCGGAGCTGGACGACGGGCCGGCGAGCCAGATCCTGGAGGACCGGTTCCTGCGCAACGCCCTGCTGGAGGCGATGGCGGCGAACGGGCGCGTGGAGGCGCGAGCCCCCGTGCGGGCGACGCAGACGCGCGTCGGCCCCCGCTGCGCCGAGGCGGTGCTGGAGGACGGCGCGGTTCTGCGCGCGCCCCTGCTGGTGGCCTGCGACGGGGCGCGCAGTCCCATCGCGACGCGCGCCGGCATCCGGCGCACGGGCTGGGATTATGGCCAGGACGGGCTGGTCTGCGCGGTGCAGCTGGACGCGGATCATGGCGGCGAGGCGCGGCAGCGCTTTCTGCCCGGCGGACCCTTCGCCACGCTGCCGCTGCCGGGGGCGCGGGCGTCGCTGGTCTGGTCGGAACGGCGGGCGATGGCGGAGCGGATCGCGGCGCTGCCGGACGAGGCCTACCTGGCGGAGGCGGCGCGCCGCATGGGCCGGGCGCCCGAGGGGCTGCGGCTGATCGGCCGGCGCTGGCGCTATCCCCTGCGGCTGTCGCTGGCCTCGGACTGGGCGCGCGAACGGCTGGTCCTGGTCGGCGATGCGGCGCATTCGGTGCACCCGATCGCGGGGCAGGGCCTGAACCTGGGCGTGCGCGATGCGGCGGCGCTGGCCGAGGTCGTGGCGGAGGCGCGTCGGCGCGGCGAGGATTTCGGATCGCTGCCGGTGCTGGAGCGCTACCAGCGCTGGCGGCGGTTCGAGACGACGGCCCTGGCGCTGGGCATGGATGCGATGAACCGGCTGTTTTCCACCGATGCGGGACCGGCGCGGGCGCTGCGCGATGCGGGTCTGGCGCTGGTGGATCGGCTGCCGGGCGTGCGGCGGGCGCTCATGCGCCAGGCCACCGGCCAGGCGGAGGCTGCGCCGCGGCTGCTGCGCGGCGAAGCGCCTTGAGGATCGTCGCCCGGGCCGGGTCGGGCGCAGGCGCGCCCCGGACCTGATCCGGGGCCTCCTGAGCGCGGGTCAGGCGCCGGCGGCGGCCTGTCTTGCAGGGTCCCCGGCCGCGGCAGGCCTCGACCTCGCCGCCGTCGTCGTGGACGGTGGACGTCGTCGCGGTCCCGCGTCAGGGCCGGCAGGTCTGTTTGGAAGGACGCGACGGCCTGCGGGTCGCCGGCGTTTCCCGCGGCGGCGTGGTCGGCGGCGATGCGCCGAAGCGCGTCCGGACCGGGGCCGAGCGTTCAGCCGCCGTAGGGGTCGTCCGGGACCTCGGCCGCGCCGCCGTCGATATGGGCGGCGGCGATGCGCGCGGCGTCGGCGGCGGGCGCGGCGGCGCCGAGGCCGGGGGTTTCGGCCTTGTCGGCGGAGCGTCCGCGACGGGCCAGCGGCTTGGCCGCCTGCCATGCGGCGGCGTCGGTGCGGGCCATGCGCTGCAGGTCCGAAATCTCGATGGTCATGGCTGCGCGTCCCCTCCGGCGATTCATTCTTTGGTAGGATGCGGCGGAGATTTCGGGCGGGCAAGCGCGCAGAGGGTGAACGGGGCGGCGGAATGATTTCCGACCGAAACCTCGGAGCCGGGGCTCGGGCCGGCGCGCGCGGGCGGCCGGCGCGCGGCGCTATTCGTCGAGGCGGCGGGCTTCGGAGACCAGCAGGATCGGGATGCCGTCGCGGATCGGGAAGGCGAGATTGGCGGGGCGGGACACCAGCTCCTGCGCGTCGCGGTCGTAGGCGAGGCGGGCGAGCGTGGCGGGGCAGACGAGCGCCTCGAGCATGCGTCGTTCGGCGTCGAGCCTGGGATCGTGGCGGGGTTTCGTGCGCGGCGGATCGGCGGCGGCGGGGCGCACGGGGTCGCCGTGATGGTGCGGTTCGGCCGGGAGGGAGGGGGCCCCGCCGGCGGCGCCCTCGGCGTCCTTCGCCGGGGCCTCATCGGGGCCGTTCGGCCCCGCGGTTTCATCGGGGCCGTTCGGCGCCGCGGCTCCATCGGGGCCGTTCGGCCCCGCGGCTGCATCGGGGCGCGGCGGGGGCGCCTGGGGCGCGTCGCCGTCGCCCTGATCGGGCCCGGTCATTGCAGGGATCCGCCGCCCTCGTCTCCGGCGGCGATGGCGAACTGCATGAGGGCGGCCAGCGTCTCCCGCCGCTCGGTCAGCGAGGAGGCTTCGAGCAGGGCCTGCTTCTCCTCCACCTCGAAGGGGCAGAGCATGGCGAGGGAGTTGATGAGCATCTCCGGCTCCGCCTCCTGCAGGGTGTCCCAGTCGGAGCTGAGCTGCGCGACGGAGAAGAAGCGCTTGAGCGTGCCGAGGAAATCCTCGCGGTCGAAGGCGGGGTCGTCCTCGGACCGGCCGAGATCCCGCTCGAAGCTGGTCCAGTCGGCCTTGACGCGGCGATAGGGTTGAAAGCCCTCCACCTCTTCGCGCACGCGGAAGCGGGCGACGCCGGCGAGGGTGATGAGGTAGCGGCCGTCCTCCGCCTCGGAATAGGCGATGACGCGGCCGGCGCAGCCGATCTGGCGCAGGCGCGGGGCCTCGCCCTCGCGGCTTTCGAAGGGCTGGATCATGCCGATCAGGCGGTGGTCGGTCTTCAGACAGTCGTCGAGCATCGCCAGGTAGCGCGGCTCGAAGATGTTCAGGGGCAGCCGTCCGCGCGGCAGCAGAAGGGCGCCGGGCAGGGGAAAGACCGGAATGGTCTCGGGCAGGTCGGCGAGGGCGAAGCGGCGGGGCATGGGCGCTGTCTTCGGCTCAGGCGAAGATCATGGAGCCGAGGCGGCGACGCCCCTTGCCCACCAGCGGATCCTTGGGGCCGAGGCTGTCGAAGAGGGTCGTCAGCTGCTCCTTGGCCGCTCCGTCGCCCCATTCGCGGTCGCGGCGGAAGAGTTCCAGCAGCTGGTCGATGGCCTCTTCGTTCTCGCCGGCGGCCATCAGCGCCTTGGCGTAGTCGAGGCGGGCCTGATGGTCGTCCGGCGCGGCGTCGACGGCCGCCTTGAGCCCGGCCATCTCGCCGGACACGCCGGCGGCCTGCTCGGCCATCTCCACCTGAGCGCGGGCCTGGGCGATGGCGGCGTCGTCGACCTTGGCCGGGGGCACCAGCTCCAGCACCGCCTTGGCCTGGTCGAGCTGGCCGAGGGCCAGATGCGCGCGCGCCAGACCGCCGAGGGCCGCGAGGTTCTCGCGATCCTGCTCGGCCAGGGCTGCGAAGACCTGGGCGGCGTCCTCGGCCTGACCGGCCTCCAGCATCTCCTCGGCCTGGGCGATGTAGTCGGCGACGGTTTCGCCGCCGCCGGCGCCGATGACGCGCTGGATGAAGTCCTTGAGCTCCGACGGCGACACGGCGCCCATGAAGCCGTCCACCGGCTGGCCGTCGACGAAGGCGTAGACGGTGGGGATGGACTGGATGCGCAGCTGGCCGGCGATCATCTGATTGTCGTCGACGTTGACCTTGGCGAGCTTGATCTTGCCGCCGGCGCCTTGCACGGCCGCCTCCAGCGCGGGGGTCAGCTGCTTGCACGGGCCGCACCAGGGCGCCCAGAAATCCACGATGATCGGCGTCTGCTTGGACGCCTCCACCACGTCCTGCATGAAGGTCGCTTCGGAAACGTCCTTGATGAGCGCGTCCGCCGCGGGCGCCTGGTCCGCGCTTTTGTCCTTGCCGAAGCCCAGCATGTTCGTCGCCCTCGTCCGCGTTTTGTCCGCTCTGCGGCGGGATGTAGACCGGCGCCCCCCGCCCTGCAACCGAACGGGGGAGAAAGCCGCGGAGGCGGGCGCGTCGGGGGACGCGAGGGGGCGGCCGGGGCGGCGGCGGCCCAGGGGCGCGGCGCGGGCGCGGCGCGGGGTTCGTCGGCCTCCCGCGCGCGGCTTGCGGTTGGAGACGGTTGAGTTTCGGGCGAGGTCGGGCTGGAGTGTCGATCGATGATCCGCAGATCGAGACCTCCGATGCGATGCATGATCCTTATGGCGGCCGCGGGCCTGGCCGCCTGCGCCGGGGAGCCGGAGGAGACGGTCTCCGTCGCGGCGCCGCCCGCCGCGGCGGAGGCGCGCGCCGAGCCGCCGCTCCATCCCGGCGAGACGGCGGAGCTGCGCGTGCTCATCAACGAGGCCGCGGATGCCGAGGGCGTGCCGCGCAGCCTGGTTCACCGGGTGATCCAGCGCGAAAGCGACTAC
>JBCBYE010000346.1:0-5220 GCA_039816075.1 Pseudomonadota bacterium
CGCCACCAGCGCCAGGGTCGAGAGCACGGGCGCGGCGTAGGAGGCGGCGCCGAGCAGCTGGATGTCGCCCCGCTTCACGCCCACGTCCCAGACGTAGAAGGCGAGGCCCAGCGGACCGGACCCCAGCGCGGCGACCGCGGCCCATTCGCCGACGTTCGCCGGCCAGACCGGGGTCTCCAACGCTGCCGAAGCGACGGCCGAGAGCGCGGCCCCGGCGGCGCAGAAGCCGGCGACAGCCTCGGTCGGCGTGTCGCCGGCCAGGCGTGACAGCACCGAGTAGCCCGACCAGAGCAGCGCGCAGAGCAGCGCCGCCGCGAAGCCCGGCAGATGTTCCGGCGCGAAGCCCGTGGCGGCCGGGGCGAGGATCAGCGCCGCGCCGGTGCAGGCCACCGATGCGCCGAGGATGTGCAGGGGCCGCAGCCGCTCCCCCGGTAGAAGGCCCGAGAAGAGCACGATGAGCAGCGGCCAGAGATAGGCGATCAGCCCCGCCTCGGCCGCCGGCGCGTTGCGCAGCGCGGTGAAGTAGAAGAAGTGGTAGCCGAACAGTCCGAAGACGCCGAGCGCCCAGATCCGCGCCGGCAGGCGCAGCAGCGCCGGCCGTCCGGAGGCGCGGGACCAGACCAGACCGCACAGCGCCCCGACGGCGAGGCATATCGCCGTCAGCTGAAACGGCGGCACGGCGCCCGAGCGCACCGTCAGAAGCGCGAGCAGGGACCAGAGCGCCACGGCGACGACGCCGAGGGCGGTGGCGCGGGCGCGACTCATGCGGCGGACCCTGAGCGGCGACGCGCCGCAGGCCGCCCCGGATCAGGTCCGCGGCGAGACGGTGCGGGGCGGCCTGCGGCGGGGAGCCTCTCGGGCGTCATGGGCGCGGGACCTTCAGGACCGTGCGCACGGCGCGGTGGTCGGTTCCCGGCAGGCGCAGCGTCTCGATCCGCTCCACCCCGATGCCCGGACTGACCAGCACGTGGTCGATGGGCAGGCCGAACGGGATCGGCAGCTTGCCGCCGCGTCCGCCGACGCCGCCGAAATAGGTTGGACGCACGCCTCCGATCACCTCCGCGTTCAGGATCCTTTCCACCCGGTCGACCGTGGCGGACCATGGCGCGGCGTTGAAATCGCCGGCGACGGCGAAAGGCCGGGGGAGCAGGCCCCAGAAACGATTGAAGTCCAGCAATTGCCAGTTCTGCGCGCCCACGACGGGCCAGTCGAAATGCACGCCCATGACGGTGAAGCGCGCGCCCTCCCCGAGGTCGAGCGTGGCGATCACGTGCGCCGGGTGCCCGCCGATGCGGTCGGCCGGGCTCGGTGCGAAGGGGCGGCGGGACCAGAGCGCCACGTGACCTCGGCCGGCCGGCTCTCGCCAGCGGCGGTCATGCGGGAAGGCCTCGGCCAAAGGACCCGGTTCGGCGAGCAGCGCCTCGGGCGTCTCCACGGTGACGAGGACGTCGGCGTCGAGGGCGGCCAGCGCCTCGGCGAGCGCCGCGGGGTCGGCGTTGAAGCGGAAGACGTTGGCGGCGATCAGGGTGACCGTGGCGGCGTCGCCGGCCGCAGACGCGCGTTCGGGCGTGCGGCGCAGCTCCTCCGCACCGACGAGAGCCAGCGCGCAGGCGGCGGCGGCGAGCGCGGCGGACCGGCCTCGCCGGGCGAGGCCTGCGGCGACGGCGATCAGCGCGGCGAGGCCGGCGAGATGCAGCTGCACCGCGGCGAGGGCGTCGAAGATGTGGGGGACCCGCCCGGCGTTCGCCAAAGCCGCCAAGACGAGCGCGCAGAGCGCCGCAGCGCCGATGAGACGCGCGATACGCGTGGAGAGAGGGGAAGATGCGCCGCCGGCCATTGTCGGGCAGCCGTGACATGGACGCCGGGCGGCGGCAAGCGGGCGGTCCGAGGTCGGGGGGATCAGGGCGCCCGACGCGCCGCCGGTCAGAGGGGGGCTTTGAAGACGGCGCGCCGGGCAGAACCATCAGGACTGACCTGAGGTCCTTGCATTCCAAGCTGGGGGGCGAAGGTGGCCGGCCCGCGACGCGATTAAGGCGTCTTCGCCTAAAAGCTGAGCGGAACCTGCCCGAAAATGCGGCGGTCGCGGCGCGGTTCAGCCCTGCGCTTCGGCCGGCAGGTAGGGCGCGATGGCGCCGTGCGTGCGCGCCATCTCCGCCAGCAGCCAATCGCGGAAGGCGACGACGGCGGGGCGGGTCTCGGTGCCCCGGGGGCAGACGAACCGGTAGGAGGCGGCGATGGGCAGCACCTCTCGGAACGGCGCGACGAGCCGGCCTGCGGTCAGGTCGCGCTCCGCCAGCAGAAGGCGGCCGAGCACCACGCCGGCGCCGTCCAACGCCGCGTCGAGCGCATGATCGGCGTTGGAAAAGCGCGGCCCGCGATCGGTATCTCCGCCGTCGATGCCCGCGGCGCGGAACCAGGACCGCCAGTCGCGGGCGATGCCGCGCCAGCTGTCATTCACCTTCAGGCTGTCGTCGTGCAGAAGGGTCTGCCCCACCAGATCCTGCGGGCGTATCAGCTGCGCAGCGCGTTCCGGCGTGCAGAGCGGCATGAGCCAGTCACGTTCAAGCGGGATGGCATGGGCGCCTTCGCCGCCGGGGCCGAAGCGGATGGCGATGTCGATGCCCTCCGACTCAAGGTCCATCAGGCGCAGCGAGGCCACGAAACGCAGATCGATGTCCGGGTTGGACTCGGCGAAGCGGAACATGCGCGGGGCCAGCCACTTGGCGGTGAAGGCGGGCCCGGCGGTGACGGTGAGCGCGCGCGTTTCGGTCAGCCGCGTGACGGCCCGGGCGCCGGCGCGCAGCGAGGCGAAGCCCTCGGCCGCCAGCGGCGCCAGCGCGCGCCCGGCCGGCGTCAGCTCCACCGCCCGGTTGAGGCGGCGGAAGAGCGGGGCGTCGAAATGCTGTTCCAGCTGCTTGATCTGGTAGCTGAGCGCCGCGGGCGTGACGAAGAGCTCCTCGGCGGCCTTGGCGAAGCTCATGTGGCGGGCGGCGGCGTCGAAGGCGCGCAAGGCGGTCAGGGGCGGAAGGCGGTCGGTGTCGGTCAAGCTGTCTTTATCCGAAGGCCGAAGAAGACTCGTTTGCGGGAGGGGCGGGGACGTCCCATCTTCCACATCATGAAAGGGCGAAGCGCCGCCCGGTTGGAAAGCGTCGCAGACGCAACGGTAAAGGGAACCTTGACGATGAGCAAGATGAACGACACCAGCCGCCAGACCCGCAGCAACGATGCGGACCCCTATCGTCCCTATCTGGAGCAGGCGCGGCGCGAGCGCGCCGAGGCGTTCAAGACCGTCTTCGGCGCCTTCGGCCGGTGGGTCGCCGGGGCGGGCCGCCGCGAAGACGCCGAGACCGCGCCGATCCACGGCGTCCGCGCGGCCTGAGCGGGGAGGCGGACTCTCCCGCCGATCTCCCTGACGGACCTTGCGGCGAAAGGCCGACGACCTGGGGTCGCCGGCCTTTTGCATGGCGTCGGGACGGATACGGCGTCGGCGGCGTCAGAGCGGGCGGGCGAAGTAGCGGACGGACTTTCCGCGATCCTCGAGACGCGCCTCGCCGACCGCCTCGAAGTCCATCGCCGCGTGGAACGCGTCGGAGGCGGGGTTGGGCGGGTCGCTGTTGACCTCGCAGACCACGGCGTCGTGACCGGCCGCGCGGGCCGTCTCGAACAGCGCGGCATAGAGCGCCCGCGCGAGACCGCGGCCGCGCGCCTCCTCCGACACGGCGATCCGGTCGACATAGGCGAAGCGGGCGCGACGGGCTTTGAACCACAGGAAATTGGGCGAGTCGTAGGGCGCGTCCTGGTCGAAGGCGATCAGGAAGGCGGCCTCGTCAGGCGTGGTCAACGCCAGGAAGGCGTCGCCGACGAGCGTGCGGAACGCCTCCGGCGCCAGCGGCGAAAGCTCCGCCTCGTTCGCGCGGTTGAGCGCGACGAGGGGCGACGCCGCGTCGAGACGCTGAGGGTCGATGGGGACGAGTTCGGTCATGCAAGGCACTTTGGCGCGGCGAGAGCGGCGAGGGAAGCGGGCGTTCGGACGGTCCCTCGTCCGCCCTGCGGGCGAACCTCGGCCCCGCCCGAACTCCCGTTGCAGCGCCGGGCGGCCTATGCAGGGCGATGAAACGCAGCGCGCCGGCCGGGGCGAACCGGCCGGCGCGCATCGGCGGGCGGCGGGCGTCCGCCTGCCTCGAAAGATCGCGATCAGGCGAAGAACTGGCCGCCATTGGCCGAAAGGACCGAGCCGGTGACGAAGCCCGCGTCGTCGCCCGCTAGGAACGCGACGCAGCGTGCGATCTCTTCCGGCTCGCCCAGGCGGCCGACGGGGATCTGCGGGATGATGCGCTCGTTCAGCACCTTTTCGTCGATGGCCTTGACCATGTCGGTGCCGATGTAGCCCGGCGCGACCACGTTCACGGTGATGCCGGCGCGCGCGCCTTCCTGCGCCAGGGCGCGGGTGAAGCCGATGTCGCCGGCCTTGGACGCCGAGTAGTTGGCCTGGCCCGCCTGGCCCTTCTGACCATTGACCGAGGAGATGGTCACGACGCGGCCGAACTTTCGGTCGCGCATGCCGCCCCAGCACACATGGGTCATGTTGAAGACGCCGGTGAGGTTGGTGTCGATGACCTCCTTCCACTGCTCGGGCGTCATGCGGTGGAACATGGCGTCCCGGGTGATGCCGGCGTTGTTGATGAGGATGTCGACGGGGCCGACCTCGGCCTCGACCTGCGCGACGCCGGCCTGGCAGGCCTCGTAGTCGGCGACCGACCACTTGAAGGTCTTGATGCCGGTGGCGTCGGTGAATTTGGCGGCGGCCTCGTCGTTGCCGCCATAGGTGGCGGCGACGTTGCAGCCGGCGTCCTTGAGGGCGACCGAGATGGCGGCGCCGATGCCGCGGGAGCCTCCGGTGACGATGGCGGTGCGGGCCATGGGGAATTCCTCCTGTCCGGGTTCGTTCATTGAGTTGCGGTCCGGTTGCGGCGCGAACCTAGCCGCGCGCGCCGCGGCGCGCGAGGGGGCGCGTTCCGTCGCGGATCATGAGGGGCGCCGGCGGAGGGACACTCCGCCGGCGCGGGGTCGGGTCAGTCGCGCTCGATGCACATGGCGACGCCCATGCCGCCGCCGATGCACAGCGTGGCGAGGCCCTTCTTGGCATCGCGGCGCTGCATTTCGAAGAGGAGCGTGTTGAGGACGCGCGCGCCCGAGGCGCCGATGGGGTGGCCGATGGCG
>JBCBYE010000124.1:0-8884 GCA_039816075.1 Pseudomonadota bacterium
AGCGGCCGCGGCGCGCCCAGCCCGCGGGAGACGCGCGTGGTGGGCAGGAACCGGCGCAGATGGCAGACGGACCAGCGCAGACGGGGGAAGCTGAAATAGACGCTGTCGGGCGGCGTGATCAGCCTTTCGGGCGGCGGCGGAAAGCCCTGCATCCAGCCCATGACCCGGGGATCGGAGGCATCGGCCGATAGCGGCCCCTGCGTCTGCGCCTGCGCCGAGGCGGGGTTGGGGGCGAGGGCGGCGCAGAGGCTCAGCGCCAACGCGGACGGCAGGACGCTCCGCATCGGCTCCGGCGCCTCAACCGCCCAGCATCAGTCGGGGCAGCCACAGCACGATGCCCGGAAAGGCGATCAGCACCGCCACCGTCGCCACATCCGCCGCGAAGAAGGGAGAGGCGCCGCGGAACACGTCCTGCGCGCTGATATCCGGGCGCACGCCCGCCACGACGAAGCAGTTCAGGCCTATGGGCGGGGTGATCAGGCACAGCTCCGCCATCTTCACCACGATGATGCCGAACCAGACGCCGCATTCCACGTCGGTCATGCCCAGAATGCTGTCCTCGCGGCTGACGCCCTCGCCCCCGTTCAGGGCGATCACCGCCGGATACGTCACCGGCAGCGTCAGGATCAGCATGCCGATCGCGTCCATGAACATGCCCAGGATCACGTAGGCGCCCAGGATCATCAAAAGCGTGATCATCGGCGACTGCTCCAGCCCTGCGATGAAATCGCTGAAGGCGCCCGGCAGGTCGGCGAAGCCCAGATAGCGCACGTAGATCAGCACGCCCCAGATCATGGTGAAGATCATCACCGTCAGCTTGGCGCTTTCGATCAGGGCGCCCTGCAGCTGCGCCCAGCGCATGCCGTTCCACAGGGCCATGACCAGGACCACGAAGGCGCCCAGGGCGCCCGCCTCCGTCGGCGTGCCCCAGCCCATGTAGATGGAACCGAGGATGGCGAAGATCACGAAGACGATGGGGAAGACGCCGGGCAGCGTCTCCAGCCGTTCGCGAAGGGTGAAGCCGCCGACGGTGGGGCCGAGGCTGGGGCGCAGCTTGGCCAGCCCGATGATCAGGCCGCCATAGATCAGGGCGGAGACGGCGCCGGGCAGAAACCCCGCCAGCAGCAGCTGCCCGACCGAGCTTTCGGTGATGATCGCGTAGATCACCAGAATGGCCGAGGGCGGGATCAGCGAGGCGAGGGTGCCGCCCGCCGCCACCACGCCCGCCGCGAAGCGCTTGTCGTAGCCGAGGTTCAGCATCTCCGGAATGGCGATGCGCGCGAAGACGGCGGAGGTGGCGACGGAGGCGCCGGAGACGGCGGCGAAGCCGGCCGTGGCGAAGACGGTCGAGAGGCCGAGGCCCCCCGGCAGCCAGCCCAGCCAGCGCTTGGCCGCCTCGAACAGCGCCGTGGTCAGGCCGGCGTAGTAGGCGAGAAACCCGATCAGGATGAAGGTTGGGATCAGGCCCAGCTCGTAGTTCGCGGTCTTCGCGTGCGGGATCTGTCCGGCGATGCGAGCGGCCGTCCAGAAGCCGCGCTCCACCCCCTGCCCCTTGTCGAAGGCGAAGAGGAGGAAGAGCCCCAGAAACCCGATCAGCGCCGTGGCGATGGCCACCCGCACGCCGATGACGACCAGCACGATCAGCACGCCGGCGAGGATGATGGAGACGTCGATGGGGGTCACGGGCGCGCCTCCTGGGCGGACGGAATGGCGCGAGGCGCGCGAAGAAGGCCCGGGATCAGGTCCTGGGCGCGGGCCGCAGGTCGGCGGAGGTCGTCCGTCGCGACAGGCCGGGCGCCGGCCCGTCCCGGACTTGATCCGGGACCTCCTGCGGGCGGGGCCGGGCGCGACCGCGGGCGGCGAGGCGCGGCCATCAGGCCCGCTCCGCGTCCGAAACGGTCTCGGCCTCGGCCCTGGCCTGCGCCTCGGCGGTTTCGATCATGGGCACGGCGGCCGGGACCTCTGCGCCGGAGCGCAGCGCCCGCCAATAGGCCCAGAGCTGCAACGCGCAGCGCAGGGCGAAAAGCGTCAGCATCACCGTGACCAGCGCCTTGATCGGCGCGGTCGGCAGGTGGATGTCGGTGGTGGAATCACCGTTGCGGATGGATCGCGCGGCGTGGTCCCAGGTGCCGAAGACCAGCGCCAGCGACACCAGGAACATGATCAGCACGCCTGCGAATTCGGCGGCCCACAGCACTCGGCCCTTGAGCGCGCCGACCACCAGATCCATGCGGATATGCCCGCCCAGCCGCTGCACGTAAGCCAGGCCCATGAAGGCCATCACCGGCACAAGCTGCATCATCCAGTCGATGTAGCCGGGCACCGGCATGTTGAAGACGGTGCGCCCGACGATGTTGGCGACCGACAGCAGCATCACGCCCAGGATCACGAGTCCGCCGATCAGGTTCAGCAGGCTTTCGACCTTGTGCAGAAGAACGTCGACGCGGGACACGGCGGAGCCGTCTTCGCGCACGGTGGAGCCGCCGGACATGGCGCGCCCTCCCCGATCTGAGCGGATGCGGAAAAGGCGCCGCGCCCCCGGGACGGGGGGCGCGGCGCCCAAGGTCAGGCGCGGGTCAGGAGCGCAGGTCGTTCAGCGTCGACACCACGAGATCGTAGAGCTCCTGTCCCGGAAGGCCCTGCGCCTCCATGTCCGCGATCCACTGCTCGCGGATCGGGTCGGCGGCCTTGGCCCGGAACTCGCTGATCTGCGCGTCGGAGAATTCGACCTTCTCGACGCCCTTCTCGGTCAGAATCGACTCCCACTTCGCCAGCAGCTCGCCGTAGTTGGCGAGGTAATGGGCGATGGCGCCGTCGATGGACTCGTCCAGCGCCGCGCGGTGCTCGTCCGAAAGGGATTCGTAGGCGTCGGTGTTCACGACCACGGGGCAGTTGACCGTGCCGGGGTTCAGGTTGGCGGTCCACCACTTGGCGATGTCGATGGTGCCGAAGCTGAGATGCGCGTGCTGCGCGAAGGCCACCGAATCGACCACGCCGCTTTCGAGGGCCGAATACGCCTCCGTCGCGGTGACCGAGGTCGGGGTGCCGCCGACGGTGCGGAACGCCTCGCCCAGACCGCCGGTGGCGCGCACGCGCATGCCGTCGAAGCTGTCGAGGCCCGAGGGCGCGTCGCCCACGCCCGCCAGGTTGTACTGCGGCATCGGCGAGGTCATCAGCAGCTTGGCGTTCCAGCGGCCCAGATCGGCCTGCACGGCCGGGTGGTCGTAGACCGCGTGGCTGACCGCCACCTCTTCCTCGAGGTTCGCGACGCCCAGGAACGGCAGCTCCAGCACCGTGATCGTGGGGTTCTTGTCGCGGTGATAGCCGGCGCAGAACTGCGCCATCTCGAACGCGCCGATGGAGATGCCGTCCAGGTTCTCGCGGTTCGAGGACAGGCCGCCATAGGAAATGTTCATGGTGAACTCTCCGCCGGTCTTCTCGGCGACCAGATCGGCGAGCTGGTGAATGTGCTCGGTGAAGGCGCGGCGTTTGCCCCACACCGACACGTTCCATTCGACGGCAAGCGCTTCGACGGCGCCGAAGCCCAGAGTCGCGGCGGCGAGCGTCGCGATGCGGAGGGACCGATGGGTCATGGCAGTCTCCCGGTTGCATTTCTTCTTTGGCCGGCGCCCGGCGGGTCCGGCAGGCCGGCCGGACCCTAGCGCCGCCTGCGGATTTGCCAAGAGCGTGGCGCGCGCGGCGGCCGCGGCGGCCGATGTCGGCGCGCGGCCTCGAAACCGCATGCCGCGGTTACCGGGCGTTCACCTAGATGGGCGAGGGTTTGCGCGTTGAGGTGGTTCACGGCCTTCGCCCCGACGGGGCGAGTCGGTCGTTTCTTGGGGGTTTCATGCGTTTCGCGAGGCGGAGCAAGGGGGATTGGTCGGCGTCGGTCGCCGTCGGCCCGCATGTGATGTTGGCGTCCGTAGGCGCCAATCTGCTGGCGCTCGCCCTGCCGCTGGCGCTGATGCAGGTCTACGACCGAATCATCCCCTATCAGAACTACGCGACCCTCGCGGCGCTCGCCATCGGCCTGCTGATCGCGGTGGCGGCGGAAACGACCCTGCGCGCGGCGCGCGATCGGCTGCTGACCCATGCCGGCGCGGTGTTCGAGGTCGACGCCGTCGGCCGCCTGCACGACAGCCTGATGCATGCGGACCGTCACTGGCTGCTGCGCCGCGGGCCGGGGGAGCTGCTGGATCGCCTGCGCGCGGTGGAGGCGGTGCGCGCCCACCGGTCCGGGCCGTCGGCCGCGGCGATGCTCGATCTGCCCTTTGCCATGCTGTTCCTCGGCCTGCTCGCCTGGATCGCCTGGCCGGTGGCCGCCACCATCGCCGCGCTGACCGCGGTCACGCTGCTGGTGGCCCGCCGCGTCGCCTGGGCGCGCGACGGCCAGACGGAGGCGCGCGCCAAGATCGACGCGCGCC
This sequence comes from Pseudomonadota bacterium, assembly GCA_039816075.1. Lineage (GTDB taxonomy): Bacteria > Pseudomonadota > Alphaproteobacteria > Rhodobacterales > Rhodobacteraceae > Albimonas. Next base: position 4,425 of record JBCBYE010000124.1, read on the forward strand.
GCAACGCCTTTCTGCTGGAAACGCTGGGCGCGATGACCACGATCAAGAGCCTTGATCTGGGCCTCGTGATGACCCGCCGCTACGAACGGCTGGTGGAGGCGAGCGCCCGCTGCACCGCGGCCCTCTCGGCCAACGCGCTGCTGGCGCAGGGCATCGTCGGCGCCGCGGGCCAGGCGGCGCCGGTGGCCGCGGCGGTCTCGGCGGCGCTGATGGTGATGGACGGCGTCCTGACGCCCGGCGGCATGGCCGCCTGCATCCTGCTGTCCACGCGCGTGGTGCAGCCCGTGATGAAGCTCGAATCGCTGGTCGCGGGAGAGTTGGACGCACGGCGGCGCGCCGACGATCTCGAAGGGCTCGCCAACGCCCCCCGCCGGCGTCCGGCCGACGGAACCAGCGATATGGAGGGCGAGGCTATCGGGCCGGTGGAAACGCTGCGCCTGCACCGCGTCGATCTGCGCCCCGAGCTGGTGCGGCTCGACCCCGAGGAGGCGGCGGTGGAGCTCGACGCCGCGCAGGACGCCGGCCGCCCGCCGCTGGTCGGCGGCGTCTCGCTGATGCTGCACCGGGGCGAGATGCTGGCCATCGCCGGCGACGGCGGCGTGGGCAAGACGGCGTTGCTTTCGACCATCGCCGGCCGGCTGCCGGCCGCGGACGGGGAGGTGCTGGTCAACGGCGCGGACGTGCGCGGCCTGACGCGCCGGGCGCTGACCGACCGGGTCGCCTATCTGGCGCCCAGCGCGCCGCTGCTCGACGGCACGGTGCTGGAGAACCTGACCCGCTTCCGCCCCGACCTGCACCTGGAGGAGGCGCTGCGCCTGAGCGAAGCGCTGGGCATCGACCGCTTCTTCGCCAAGCACCCCCAGGGCCTCGACCTGCGCGTGCAGCGCGGGGTGGAGATGGGCCTGCCCACCAGCGTCGCCCAGCTGATCTGCGTGGTCGCGGGGCTCGTGACGCGGCCCAGCCTGATCCTGGTGGACGAGGCCAATCGCGGGCTGGACGACGCCGCCGATGCCGCGTTGCTGCGGGTTCTGCTGGAACGCCGGCGCGAGGCGGTGATCGTCATGGTCACCCAGCGCCCGTCCTGGCGGCGGCTATGCGACTTCAGCTGCCGGATCGAGGGCGGGCGCGTTGTCGCGGACGTCGACCATCGCCCGCCCCTGCGCCTGCTCGACCCGATCGGCTTTGCCGCCGATCCCGACGGCGCCGACGCGGCGGATGCGGCATGAGCGGTTTGAAACGCCTGTTCGCGGGCGCTCCGCCTCCGCTCGCGCCGTCGGGCCCCGCCTCGGCGCTCGACGCGGCCGTGCGCGCGCCGATCCCGGATCCGCGCGCGCCGGACCCCGATGCCTCGCCGGCCGGGCGGACCGCCGCGCCTGAACCGCTCGACGTCGACACCCTCGACGCCGACGCGCCAACGCGCGCCTCCGGCGACGCGCGCATGCCGATCCTGCGCGCTCTTCTGGCGGACGGCGCCCTGGCCGAGGCGCGGCTGGACGGCCCGTGGGTCGAGGCGCTTCTGGCTCTGCTCGAAGGCCATGGCCGCCTGCCGGAGCCCGCGGCCCTCGCCCAGGCGCTGCCGCATCTGCCCGATCGGCTGGACGAGGACGTCTTGCTCGGCATCTGCGCCCGCCTGGGCCTCAAGGGATCGGAGATCGTCGCGCCCGCGCGGCAGATCGATCCGGCCAAGCTGCCCGGCCTGCTGCCGCCCGTCCGGCGCGGCGAAACGCTGCGCATGATCCGCGCCGCTGAGGACGGCCGCCTGACTGTCACGGCGCTCGACGGCGGCGACGCCGCGCCGGCGCCTGCGGGGACCTTGCGCGCGCTCGTCTTCGAACAGGCCGCGACGGACGAGGGGCTCGCCCCCCCGCCAGGCGTCTCGTGGCTGCGCGCCCTCGCCGCCCGCTTCGCGCCCGAGGCGGGGCTCCTGCTCGCGTTGGGCTTCGCGCTGAACCTGCTTCTGGCGGTGGTCTCGCTCTCGATCATGGTGATCTACGACAGCGTCCTGCCGACGCGCGCCTACGACACCCTCGCCTACCTCGCCGCCGGCGCGGCCGGCGCCCTTCTGTTCGAGGCGGCGCTGCGCCGGCGCCGCGCCAAGCTCGCCGGCCGCCTCGCCGCGCGGGTGGAGAACCTGCTGGCCGCCAGCCTCTTCGCCAAGCTGATGACGCTGCCGGCCGACCAGGTCACCGACATACCGGTCAGCGACCAGATCTCCCGCCTTCGTCGGTTCGAGGCGCTGCGGGATTTCAGCGCCGGTCCCTTCGTGTCCGTGGTGCTGGAAACGCCGTTGATCATCCCGCTTTGCGTGGTGCTGGCGCTGATCGGCGGGCCGATCGCCTTCGCGCCGGTGGGCGTGGCGGTGCTCTGCGGCGGCGCGGCGGCCATGTCGCTGGGACCCTTGCGGCGGGCCACCGCCGTCGCCGCGCTGCGCCAGACGGAACAGACCAACCTGACCCTCGACGCGGTCACCAACATCGAACGGATCCGCGACCTGGGCTGCGCCGACGTGTTCGGCAAGCGGCTGGACGCCGCCGCGGTGCTGGCCGCTCGCGCCAAGCGGGATGCCCAGGCCGCGCGGCGCCGCTTCGCCACCCTCGCGGCCGCCGCCCCGCCGCTCGCCGGCGGCTTCGCGGCGCTGATCGGCGCGCGCCTGGTGATCGAGGGCGTCATGACCTCGGGCGCGCTGATCGCCTGCATGATCCTGATCTGGCGGGCGGTGATGCCCCTGCAGCAGGCGATCTCGCTGGCCCCGCGCCTTGGCGAGCTGGGCCAGGTGGCCACCCAGATCGACCGGCTGATGGCCATGCGGTCCGAGCCGCCGCCCCCCACGGACATCGCCGCCCGCGCCCATCGGCGCCTCTCCGGCCGCATCGGGGCGGAGGCGTTGTCGTTCCGCTATCGCGCCGCCGCGCGCCCCGCCGTCGCCGGGGTGGAGCTGGGCCTCGCCGCGGGAGAGATCGCAGCCCTGCGCGGTCCGTCGGGCAGCGGCAAGACGACCCTGCTGCGCCTGCTGGCCGGCCACCTGATCGCCCAGAGCGGATCGGTGGTCATAGACGGGCTGAACCTGCGCCAGCTCGCGCCGTGGGAGCTGCGGCGCACGCTGGCCTACATCCCCGTGAACCCGCAGCTGTTCCACGGCAGCGCGCTGCAGAACATGCGTCTCGCCGCGCCCGACGCCTCTCTGGCGGAGGTGGAGGCGGCGGCCGACGAAGTCGGGGTGCTCGCCCCTCTGCGCGCCCTGCCCGACGGGCTCGACACGCGGCTGGATTCCGACCGCCAGGCGCGCCTGCCCCACGGCCTGCGCCGCGGCATCGCCCTGACCCAGGCGCTGCTGCGCAAGCCGCGCATCTTGCTGCTGGACGAGCCGGACCAGGGCCTCGCCCCGGACGAGGAGCAGGCGTTCCTGAACTTCCTCGATGCGCGCCGCGGCCGCCTGACGGTGGTCATGGCGGTCGCGCGCCCCCGTCACATGCGCGCCGCCGACCGGATCTTCGACATGCGCGAGGGCCGTCTGGCCCCAGCCGCCCCTGCGAACGCGCCCAACCGCAACGCCCTGCACGCCGCCGGCCAGCCTGCCCCGTCGGCCGGCTCGGCCCCGTCGGCCCAGGCCGCGCGCCGAGCCTGAGGAGTCCGCCATGCCCGCCGCCGATCCCTTCGCGCCCTTCCGCCCGTCCGAGCAGGACCGCCGCGGCCTCGCCCGCAGCGTCGTGCTGGAGGAGCTGCGAGACGCCGCGCCCGCCCGGCGCGCCGCGCTTGTGCTGCCCATCGCCCTGGCGTTGTTTCTGATCTGGGCGGCCAACGCGCCGGTGCGGGAAACCGTCAGCGCCTCCGGCCAGGTGCTGCCGACGGAAGGCATCCGCCCCGTGCAGCACCTCGACGGCGGCATCGTGCGCGAACGCCTCGTGGGCTCCGGCGACGCGGTGCAGGCGGGCCAGCCGCTGATCCGCCTCGACGACGCGGCCCTTCTGCAGGAGCGGGGACAGCTGCGCGCCCGCCTCGCGGCGCTCGACGCGGGCATCGCCGCGCGCCTCGCCTTCGTGCGCGACGACGCGCAGACGCCGACGCCGAGCCCCACGGATCCGGGCTCGGCCGAGCAGCCGGCCGATCCGCCCTATGGCGGCCTCGCCGAACTTGCCATCCGCCGCAGCGAACGCGCCGCCGCCGACGGCGAGCTGGCCCTGCGCACCGCCCGACGCGGCGTGCTGCGCGCCGAACGCGCCCGTCTGGCCGCCGAGATCGAAGGCGAGGCCGCCTCGCGCGCGCAGTTGGGGCGCGAACTGTCGATCCTCGACGCCCAGCTCGTCGACTACAACCGCGCCCTCGACGGCGGCGTCGTGCGGCGCCTGGACCGCGACCGCATCGCGCGCGAGGTCATCGCGCTGCAGCGCCGCATCTCCGAAAGCCGCACGCGCGAGGCGGGGCTGGAGGCGTCGAAGGTCGAGATCGACGCCAGGGCCGAG
>JBCBYE010000236.1:0-6517 GCA_039816075.1 Pseudomonadota bacterium
CTCTCGCTTTACCAGCGGACCGATTTCGAGGTCGCCTTCACCGCCAGCTTCGACGTGATCGGCCGCCTCGTGGTCGGCGCGCCGGCCGCCGTGCGCCTCGCCGACGACCCGGGCGTCGCGCTCGCCGCCGTGGTCAGCGAGCTGGGGGAGCGCGCCGACACCGTCTCCGCCTTTCCCGTGGTGGTGCGGCTGCAGCAGGTCTCTCCCTTGATGAAGGCCGGCATGGCGGTGGAAGTGGCCTTCGAGTTCCAGGCGCCCATGGACGGCGGGCATCTCATCCCCGTCTCCGCCGCCGTGCCCGGCGCGGAGATGCCGGAAAACGCCGGCCCCGACCAGATCGTCGATCTCGAGGTCTTCGTCTTCGACCCCGCCACCTCCACCGTGCGCCGCCGCGCGGTGACCATGGCCGGCATCCGCCACAACGAGCTGCTGATCGTCGACGGCCTCTCCGTCGGCGAACGGGTGGCCATCAAGGGCGTGACCTTCCTGCGCGACGGCATGCCGGTGAACCCGCTGCCGGAGCCCGGGCGGGAGGCGCGCTGAGATGGACCTGCTCACCCGTTTCGGCCTGGAGAAGGGCCGCTTCACCGTTCTGATGATGTTCGCCATCCTGGCGATGGGCGCTCTCTCCTACCTCTCCATCCCCAAGCGCGAGAACCCGGAGATCACGATCCGCACGGCCGTGGTCGCCGCCGCCTTCGACGGCATGTCGCCCCTGCGCCTCGAAGAGCTGATCGCCATCCCGATCGAGCGCAAGATCCGCGAGATCGGCGAGGTGGAGGACATCGAAACCGTCATCACCACCGGCCAGGTCCTGATCTACGCGACCCTCTACGACGCGATCCAGGGCCAGGACATCGAGGACGCATGGGAGGACCTGCGCAACAGGATGCAGGCCGTGCAGGCGGACCTGCCGGAGGGCACGCAGACGCCGCAGGTGAACACCGATTACGGCGACGTGGCCGTCGCCACGGTCGCCCTCACCGGCGACGGCTTTTCCATGGCCGAGATCGAGGACGTGGCCGACGACCTGCGCACCGCCCTCTACCGCCTCGACGGCGTCACCACCGTCGACCTCTACGGCGTGCAGGACGAGCGCATCTGGCTTGAGGTCGACATCCGCAAGCTCGCCGCCGTCGGCGTTCAGATGCAGCAGCTGCTCGACGATCTGCAGGCCCAGAACGTGATCCTGCCTGCTGGAGAGATCGACGCCGACGGCGCCCGCATCGTGCTGGAGGCGGACGGCGACCTGCAGAGCGTCGAGGCCATCGGCGAGGTGCTGACCAAGGTCGACGGCCTCGCCGGCTTCGTGCGCCTGTCCGACCTGATCGAGGTGCGTCGCGGCTACGTCGATCCCAAGCAGACGCCGGTCTTCTTCAACGGCGAGCCCGCCATCGTCGCCGCCGTCGAAATGGCCTCCGGCACGGACATCCAGGACCTCGGCGACCGACTGGCGCGCGCCCTCGCGGCGTTCGAGGCGCGCCAGCCCCTCGGCATCGCCCTCAACATCTCCACGTTCCAGGAAACCGTCGTCACCGACTCCGTCGACAACGCGCTGGCGAACGTGGCGCAGACCTTCGCCGTGGTGTTCGCGGTGATGCTGGTCTTTCTGGGCCTGCGCAGCGCGCTGGTCATCGCCTGCATCGTGCCCTTCACCATCTGCTTCGCCCTGGTGTCCATGGGCGTCATCGGCGTCGACATCGAACAGGTGTCCATCGCGGCAGTCATCATCTCGCTGGGCCTGCTGGTCGACAACGGCCTGGTGGTGGTGGAGGACATCGGCGCCCGCATCGATGCGGGCATGGACCCGCAGGAGGCGGCCGCCTCCGCCGGGTCGCAATTCGTCATCCCGCTCGGCGTCGCCTCCGTCACCACCGTCTCGGCCTTCCTGCCCATGCTGCTGATGGACGGGGTGCAGGGCGAATTCGCGTTCTCCCTGGGCGCCGTCGTCTCCTCGATGCTTCTCGGCTCGTGGCTGACCGCGCTCTACATCCTGCCCTATCTGTGCACGAAGCTGCTGCGTCCCAGCCGCGACGGCGCCGGGCGCGAGGGATGGCTCAAGCGCGCCTACGGCGCCCTTCTGCGCCGGCTCCTGCCCTTCGGCGTGCCCCTCGCCGCCCTGGCCTTCGCCGCCGTCGGCGGCGCCGCCAGCCTCTTCCCGCTCCTGAAATCCGAGATGTTCCCATTCAGCGGGCGGGCCGACTTCCTGATCTACATGGACCTGCCCGACGACGCCGCGATCTCGGAAACGGAAAGCGTCGCGCGCCGCGTGCAGGCCTGGCTCTCGGACCCGGCCGCCAACCCGGAGATCGTCAACAGCACCGTCTACGTCGGCGACGGCGGCCCGCGCTTCAACCTCGGCCTGGACCCCAACGATCCGAACCCGGCCAGCGCCTTCTTCCACGTCAACATAGACGGGCTCGAGGGGGTCGACGCGCTCACGGCGCGCGTGCGCCGCACCTTCGTCGAACGCTTCCCCGAGGCGCGCTTCCGCGTCACGCGCCTGCCGCAGGGCGGCTCGGAATCGGGCATCGTCGACGTGGAGATCTTCGGCCCCGACGCCGACGTCCTGCTGGCCGCCGCCGACCGGGTGGAGGCGGCCTTCGCCGAGCTGCCCCGCGTCGTCAAGAACCAGAACGACTGGGGCGACAAGGTCGTCAAGGTCGTCGTCGACATCGCCCAGGACCAGGCGCGCGAATTCGGCGTCACCTCGCGCGACATCTCCGACGTGATGGCCGCCTATTTCAGCGGCGCCCAATACTCGGTCTACCGCGAGGACGACGATCAGATCCCCATCGTGCTGCGCGCCACGCTTTCGGGGCGCGACAGCATCGAGGATCTGGCCAACCTCACCATCGCGGCGGGCGGGCGGCTGATCGCCATCGACCAGGTCGCCGGGTTCGCGCCGCAGCTGGAATTCTCGCGGATCGGGCGCGAAAATCAGGTGCGCCGCATCGTCGTGTCCGGCCGCAGCCTGTCGCTCAGCGCGCAGCAGGCGCTCGACCGCATCCAGCCGACGCTCGACGCGCTCGACCTCGGCCCCGGCTACCAGATCTCCATCGCCGGAGAGCTGGAGGACAGCGCCGACGTCAACGCCCAGATGGGCGGAAACATGCCGCTCGCCCTCGGCGTGATGCTCGCGGCGCTGGTGTTTCAGTTCAACTCGTTCCGACGGGCGGCGGCGACCTTCCTGACGATCCCGCTCATCGTCATCGGCGCGCCCGTCGGCATGCTCCTGGCCGCTCAGCCGCTGTCGTTCTTCGCCCTGCTGGGGCTTATGTCGCTGATGGGCATCATCATCAACAACGCCATCGTGCTCATCAACCAGATCGATATCGAACGGGCCTCCGCGCCCCTCGACGAGGCCATCGTCACCGCGGCCAAGGCGCGCGCCAAGCCGATCATGCTGACCTCGCTCACCACCCTCTTCGGCCTCGCGCCCATGGCCCTTTCGGGCGGCGCGCTGTTCGAACCGATGGCCACCATGATGATCGGCGGGCTCGCCGTCGCCTCGCCCCTGACGCTGCTGGTGGCGCCGCCGCTGTGCCGCGCGTTGCTGCGTCCTCGCGGACGCCCTTCGGAGGTCCCCGCATGATCCGCCCTGCGTTCAATCGCCGTCTTCTCCCGCTGCTCGCCTTGGCGCTGGTCGGCGCCTGCGGCTCCGCCGCAAGGGAACCGGTGGCCGAGGCGCGGATCGAACGCGCCGCGCCCTACGGCATCCCCGGCGTCGTCCGCACGTGGGGCGACAGCAACGACGCCGCGGACGTCGCGGCGCTCAAGACCGATCTGCTGGCCAGGGCCGAGCTGATGCACGCCGACGCCATCGCCAGCGGCGCGCCCTTGACCGAAACCGCGCTCGCCCTGTCGGGCGGCGGGGCGGCCGGGGCCTTCGGCGCAGGCCTGCTGGCGGGGTGGAGCGAGCGCGGCGACCGACCCGAATTCGACATCGTCACAGGGGTCAGCACCGGCGCCATCATCGCCCTCTTCGCGTTTCTCGGCCCCGACTACGACGCGCAGCTGCGGGAATTCTACACGCAGTACTCCACCGCCGACCTGCTGGAGCCCACGCCCTTCTCGGCCTTCACCGGCGGCGTCGCCCTGTCCGACACCGCGGCGTATCAGGCGCTGATCGACCTCTACGTGGATCAGGCGATCCTCGACTCGCTGGCGGCCGAGGGCGGGCGCGGCCGCGTCCTGCTGGTCGGCACCACCAATCTCGACGCCTCGCGCCCGGTGATGTGGAACCTCACCGCCATCGCCGCCAGCGGTCACCCCCAGGCGCTGCAGCTGATCCGCGACGTGATCCGCGCCTCCTCGGCCATTCCGGCGGTGTTCCCCCCGGTGGTGATCCCGGTGCAGGACGCCGACGGGCGCCTCTACGACGAGATGCACGTGGACGGCGGCGCCACGCAGCAGGTGATGCTCTTCAGCCCCGAGCTTCCGGTGGCGCAGATCGACGCAGCCTTCGGCCGGTCCGTCGACCGCACGCTCTACGTCGTCATGAACAACACGCTCGACAAACCCTACGCGCCGGTGGACCTCGGGGTGCTCGACATCGCCGGCAAGGCGGTGTCGAGCCTCATCGGCGGCTCCGGCTCCGGCGACCTCTACCAGATCTACACCATCGCGCAGCGCGACGCGGTCGATTTCAACGTGGTCTGGATTCCCAAAAGCTTCGACGTCGTGGCGAACGAACCCTTCGATCCCGTCTACATGCGCGCCCTCTACCGCCTCGGCCAGGACGTCGGCCGCGACGGCGGCGGCTGGTTCGACCGCCCCCCGAACTTCGCCCCCGCCAAGGGGGGCTGAGCGCCACAGGCGAGCCAGACGGCGGCCCAGACGGCGAGCCAGACGGCGAGCCAGGCGGCGGCTCTCCGCTCATGCGCGCAACCAACCGTCCTCGGCCCGCACCGCGCTCACGCCCGCCAGGCCCGTCACGCGCTCCAGCTCCGCCATCAGCCCCGCGATGCGCGCCTTGCCCATGCGCACGCCCGCCTCCGGCCAGAACGCGCGCAGCGCCAGCGCGTCGCCCACGCGCTTGGCGTCCAGCCGCCCGATCAGCCGATCGCCCTGCAGCACCGGAAAGACGTAGTAGCCATAGCGCCGCCGCGCTTCGGGCACGAAGATCTCGATGCGGAAGTGAAAGCCGAACAGCCGCTCCGCCCGGACCCGGTCGCGCAGCGCAGGGTCGAACGGCGACAGCAGCCGCACCCGGCCGCTCGGCTCGGGCAGCGCGGCGGCCGCGTCCAGATCCGCCTCGGTCGTGAAGCCGCGGCGCCGCCCGCCGTCCGCCGTCTCCACCTCCGCCTCCAGGATCCGACCCGCCGCCAGCGCCTCGGCGCACCAGGCCTTCGCCTCCTCCGGGGTCGCGATGGCGAAGAACGCCGCCAGCTCTCCGCTGGTGGCGAAGCCCAGCCGCCGCAGCGCCTCGCGCAGCGCCCAGTCCACGATCTCCGCGTCGCCGTGCCGGCGGTTCAGAAACTCCGCCGGGATCACCCGCTCCGCCAGATCGTAGTATTTGCGGAACCCCTTGCGCCGGCAGATCGCCAGGCGCCCCGACCGCCACAGGAACTCCAGCGCCGTCTTCGACGGATGCCAGTCCCACCAGCCCGAGGAGCTTTTCGCCGCCTCCTCCCGCACGTCCAGCGAGCAGGTCGCGCCGGCCTGCGACACATGCCGCAGCACCGCGTCGATCTCCGCCTCCCACCCCTCGCGGCGGTCGCGCGGCCAGCGGGCGCGCATGCGCGCCTCGTCCCGCGCGAACTTCAGCCGCCACATGGGGTAGAACTCCATCGGCATGACCGAGGCGTCGTGCGTCCAGTGTTCGAACGCCGTGCGCCGCCGCGCCACCAGCGCCCCCAGCGCCTTGGGCCTGTAGCGCGTGCGACGCGACCACAGGATCAGGTCATGCGCCCGGGCGAGCGTATCCACGCTGTCCACCTGCACGAAACCCAGGTCCCGCAGCACCCCTTCCAGATCCGCCCCGGCCCCGACGCCGCCGCCGGGCCGCAGCAACCCATGACGGTCGAGGAACAGGCGACGCGCGCGCCGATTGTCGAGGAGAGGTCGGGTCATGCGCTCAGCATATGGCCGAAGACGCCCCGCGCCTCAAACCCCGCGCGCGCCCCGACCCAGCGCAACGATCCGCCCTCCGGCGCAGGCTCGGACGGTTTGGACGGTTCGGACCCTGAACTCCACGGCGTCCACATCGTCGACGTCTTCGCGCCCGCCTGCCCTCCCCACGCCTCAGGCCCTTGGGCCTTCAACCTGGGAGAGTCGGATCATCCGCCCCGCACGTTCGTCGGGGGCGACAGGCCGTCCGGGCATCGACAGGACCAGACGCACCGGATCGACCTGCCGCCCAAGCCCGATCTCCGCGCACATCGCCTGGAGACGACGCCGCGGAAAAGATCGGCGCAGGCGGCGCTGCAGGGCCCTGGGCTGGGGTCACGCGAAACCGCGAACGGAGACGCGGCGCCCGAAACCCGCGGCGTCCCGGCGGTGTGCCCCCGCGAAG
>JBCBYE010000471.1:0-3978 GCA_039816075.1 Pseudomonadota bacterium
GAGATGTCGAAGGTCCGACGGTCGAGCCCGGCTCGGCCGGCCGCGTCGCGAGCCTCGGCCCGTTCGACGATTCGCCGTCGCCTCCCCGTTGCGTCGGGCGTCCTGCTGCGACGGCTGCGCCTCGTGCGGCGGCTAAGCCCTCAGTCTTCCGCGCCGCGGCTCTGCAGGTCCGCCAGCACGGCCAGGCGCAGGGCGGAGGCCAGACCGACCTCGGGCGGGCGCGCGGCGTCGATCTCCGCCGCCAGCGCGTTCAGCGGCAGGCCCCGCCGCGCGGCCAGCGCGCGGAACGCGTTCCAGAACGCCGGTTCCAGCGAAACGGAGGTGCGGTGGCCCTTCAGCGTCAGAGAGCGTTTGCGCGGCCGCTCATAGGGCGCGTCCGTCACGTCCCGGCGTCCGGCCCGGGATCTTCGAGCCGGTGACCGTCGAGGCGGCGCGCTTCGCGACCCGCCTCCGCCGCGTCCGCGTCCCGTTCGGCCTTGGAACGGCCGTGCCGCGCCGCGTTGGCGTCGGCCTTCGCACGGTCCGCCGCGCGCGCCCTGCGCTTGCGCGCGTGTCTGAGATTGACCACCTCCGCCATGGCCGAAAGGCTAGCGCGGCGCGTCGGCCGCGGCGAGCGATTTGGCGAAGAAGACGCGCGGCAGGCCGTCCTCTTCGCGCCGCGCGATCTCCGTCCAGCCGAGGCGCGGGTAGAGCGCTCGATTCTCCGCCATCCGCTCATGGGTGTAGAGCACGGCGCGCGCGAAGCCGCGGCAGGCTCCCTCCGCCTCCGCCGCCGCCATCAAACGCCGGCCGAGGCCGCGCGGAGCGTCGGGCGCCCGGGCCACGTTCTCGATCAGCCAGTCCTCGCCCGACGCCCGCGCCACGACGAAGCCCAGCGGCGGCTCGCCGATAACCCAGACCGCGGCCGCGGCGATGTCCGCGGGAAAGTCCTGGCGCATCGGCGGCGGCTCGAACCCCAATCGCGGCACGTAAGGCGCATAGGCCGCGCGGGCGAGGGCGCGAAGGGCCGCCGCCTCGTCCGGCCGCGCCGGGCGCGCCGCCTCGGTCACTTGGGGCCGAGCATCTGCTCCGGCCGCACCACGCGGTCGAACGTCTCCGCATCGACGAAGCCGAGGGCGATCGCCTCTTCCTTCAGCGTGGTGCCGTTCTTGTGGGCGGTCTTGGCGACGGTCGTCGCGTTGTCGTAGCCGATCTCCGGCGCCAGCGCGGTGACCAGCATCAGGCTCTCGCGCATCAGCTTTTCGATGCGCGCCTCGTTCGCCTCCAGCCCCTCGACGCAGTTGTCGGTGAAGGCCGAGGCCGCGTCGCCGAGCAGCTGCATGGACTGCAGCAGGTTGTAGATCATCATGGGCTTGTAGACGTTCAGCTCGAAATGCCCCTGGCTGCCGGCGAAGCCGATGGCCGCGTCGTTGCCCATGACATGGGCGCAGACCTGGGTGAGGGCCTCGCACTGCGTCGGGTTCACCTTGCCCGGCATGATCGAAGACCCCGGCTCGTTCTCCGGCAGCGCCAGCTCGCCGAGGCCGCAGCGGGGGCCGGATCCCAGAAGGCGGATGTCGTTGGCGATCTTGAAGAGCGACGCGGCCACGGTCTTGAGCGCGCCGGACATTTCCACCACCGCGTCATGGGCCGCCAGCGCCTCGAACTTGTTGGGCGCGGTGACGAAGGGCAGGCCGGTGATGCGGGCGGCGTTCTCCGCGAAGGCCTCCGCGAAGCCGACCCTGGCGTTCAGCCCCGTGCCCACGGCGGTGCCGCCCTGCGCCAGCTCCATCAGGCTGGGCAGGGCGCGTTCGACGCGGGCGATGCCCATGGCGACCTGGTGGACATAGCCGGAGAATTCCTGGCCCAGCGTCAGGGGCGTGGCGTCCTGCGTGTGCGTGCGGCCGATCTTGATGATGCCCTCGAACGCCGCGCGCTTGGCCTCCAGCGCCGCGTGCAGCTTGCGCAGGCCCGGCAGCAGGACCGACGTGGCGGTCATGGCCGAAGCGATATGCATGGCCGTCGGGAAGGTGTCGTTCGACGACTGTCCGCGGTTCACGTGGTCGTTGGGGTGAATCGGCTTCTTCGATCCGATCTCGCCGCCCAGCATCTCGATCGCGCGGTTCGAGATCACCTCGTTGGCGTTCATGTTGGACTGCGTGCCCGAGCCGGTCTGCCAGACGACCAGCGGGAAATGATCGTCGAGCTTGCCCTCGTGCACCTCGGTCGCCGCGGCGACGATGGCCTCGCCGAGATCCGTCTCGATGGCCCCGAGCGACAGGTTCGCCTCGGCCGCGGCGCGCTTGACCACGCCCAGGGCGCGGACGACGGCGACGGGCTGCTTCTCCCACCCGATGGGGAAGTTGAGGATCGAGCGCTGCGTCTGCGCGCCCCAATAGCGGTCCGCAGGAACCTCGAGGGGGCCGAAGCTGTCGGTCTCGGTGCGGGTGGCGGTCATGCGCGGCTCTCCTTGCGGAACGAAACTCCCGCGCGGTGCATACACCTGCGTGCAGCGGGCGCCAACGTGGCGTTCGTGCCGGGCGGCGCGGGCGCGCGACGGGCAGCCGCGGCCCCTCAGCCGGCCGAAGCGGGGACGCGCGTCAGGTCTTGCGGAAGCGGTCGAGGCTGACGACCTCGCCGCCGCCCTTGGGGGGCTCGGGCGGCTCATCGTCGTCCTCGCCAGCGGCGTCGTCCGACGCCGGCGCGAGGCCCAGCGCTTCGTCGAGGGCGCGGCCCTCGTCCTCGTCGGACTCCTGCGGGTCGAACTTCAGACCGAATTCCGCCGACGGGTCGACGAAGGTCAGCACCGCGTCGAAGGGCACGGTCATCATGGCGGAGCGATTGGTGAAGCTCAGCCCGACCGAGAACCGCTCCGGCGTCACGGCGAGGTCCCAGTACTCGTGCTGGATCACGATCGTGATCTCTTCGGGGAACTGCTCGCGCAGCCAGTCGGGCATGTCGACGCCCGGGTGGCGGGTGTCGAAGCCGATGTAGAAATGGTGCGTGCCGGGCAGGCCGTTCTCCGCCGCATAGCCGAGCGACTCGCGCACCACCGCGCGCAGGGCGCGCTGCATCATGCGGGCGTAGTCGAAGGCCTCGTCGCTGGTGGCGGCGGCCATGGCAGGCTCCCCCCGGGGTTCGGTTCCGCCGACCATATCCGATTCGTCTGGCGGCGGAAGCGGGGGGCGGGCGCCGGGCGCGCGATGGTCGCGGCGTGGGCGGCACGTCGCCCTGGCGCGGGCGTCGGCAAGACGGAGGGGAGTTAGTGCAGGCTTCTGTTGCCAGGCGCCTGCGAACCCCGCCCAAAGCTGCTAAGCCAAGGGACTTAAGTTTCGGTAGTTATCGCTGCATTACGCAGCGACGGCCACCGGAGCACGGTTGTCATTGGCAACTGTACTTGTCGCGCCGATAACGGTGGCGGCCCGCCGAGCGAAAGCAAACGTCTTTACCCGTCCGTCGATCCTGTTTCGGCCCCATCGCCCGCCAATGAACGGGAAGAGATGGTGGAGCCGCCGGGTACCGCCCCCGGGTCCGATCCGGTTATTCCACGCGCGTTTATCGCCATAGTCCGGTTGCCCGAACACCCTGAGATATAGCGACCGAATCCTGCGAATTGAAGAGGGGCCGCGGGATTCGCCTCCGTCGCGGCCGGGTGCGATCCCTGGGGAGGGCAGGCCGCGCTTGTCGCGGCGGCGGGCGGAAGGGGTTCGACGCCCCTTTCGCACGCGTCCCCGGCGGGGGTCAGGAGTAGGGGTCGAGCGCGTCGCGCAAACCGTCGCCGAAGAAATTGAAGGCCAGCACGATCATCATCACCGGGATCATCGGCGCCAGCAGCCACCAGTAGAGCTCCACCGCCGTCAGATCGAGCGCGTCGTTGAGCATCAGGCCCCAGCTGACCGCCGGCGGCCGCAGGCCCAGGCCCAGCAGGCTCAGCGCCGTCTCGCCCAGGATCATCGAGGGGATGGAAAGGGTGGCCGAGGCCACGAGGTGGCTCATGAA
>JBCBYE010000521.1:0-3616 GCA_039816075.1 Pseudomonadota bacterium
ACCTCGGCATAGACGTCCATGTCCACGTTGCCGCCGCACAGGATCACGCCCACGCGCTTGCCCGCCATGCGCTCGCGCTCCTGCATCAGCGCCGCCAGGGGAACCGCCCCCGCCGCCTCGGCCATGTTGTGCGTGTCCGAATGATAGACCCGCATCGCCTCCGCCACCTCGTCGTCGGTCACCCGCACGATCCGCTCCGCCCCCGCGCGCAGGATCTCCAGCGGCTGCTCCCACGGCGCGCGGCAGGCCACCCCGTCCACGAAGGTCGGCGCGCTGTCCGTCGTCACCACCCGGCCCGCCTCGAAGCTCTGCGCATAGGCGTCCGCATGGGCCGAGACCACCGGCACCACCTCGGTCTTCAGCCCCAGCAGATCCCGCGCCGCGATCACCCCGCAGGCGCCGGAGCCCATGCCCACCGGCACGTAGACCGCGTCCAGATCCGCCACCGCCTCGAACAGCTCCAGCGCATAGGTCGCCACGCCCTTCACGATCGTGGGGTTGAACGGCGGGATCAGCGCCGCCCCCGTCTCCTCGGCCCGCGCCACGGCGGCCAGGCGCGCCTCCTCGAAATCCGCGCCATGCACGCGCAGATCGGCGCCCCAGGCCTTCATCGCGGCGTTCTTCTCCACCGCGTTGCCATGCGGCACCCAGACCTCCACCGGAATGCCATGGGGCGCCGCGGCGAAGGGAATGGACTGCCCGTGATTGCCCCGCGTCGCCGTCACGATCCGCGGCGGCCTGCCCTCCCGCGCCATCTCGTCCAGCAGCACGATGCCGCCGCGCACCTTGAAGGCGCCGCAGGGCGTGTGGTTCTCATGCTTCACCCAGACCTCGGCGCCCAGCCGCTCCGCCAGCAGCGGCCAGGCGTATTGCGGCGTCGGTGCCATGCGCGAATGCACCAGCGCCGCGGCCTCGCGCAGCTGGTCGAGCGTGAACAGAGCCATGGGGAACCTTTCAGGGCGCGGCTTGATGCAGAGGGGCTTTTCGCATAGAGCCTCCGCCCACGCGAAAAACAAGGGCGGAGGGACGAGCATGGCCGGTCTCATGGAAGGCAAGCGCGGACTCGTCATGGGCGTCGCCAACGACAAGTCCCTCGCCTGGGGCATCGCCCGGGCCTGCGCCGCGCAGGGGGCGGAGCTGGCGTTCTCTTACCAGGGCGACGCCCTGCTCAAGCGGGTGAAGCCCCTGGCCGAAAGCGTCGGCTCGGATCTTCTGGTCCCCTGCGACGTCACCGACGCCGCCAGCATCGACGCCGCCTTCGCCCAGGTGGCCGAACGGATGCCCAGGCTCGACTTTCTGGTCCACGCCATCGGCTTTTCCGACAAGAACGAGCTGCGCGGCCGCTACGTCGACACCTCGGCGGAAAACTTCGCCATGACCATGGACGTCTCCGTCTACAGCTTCACCGCCGTCGCCCAGCGCGCGGAAAAGCTGATGACCGACGGCGGCGCGCTGCTGACCCTCACCTATTACGGCGCCGAACGCGTCATGCCCCATTACAACGTCATGGGCGTCGCCAAGGCCGCGCTGGAGGCGTCGGTGCGCTACATGGCCATGGATCTCGGCCCCCGGGGCATCCGCGTGAACGCCCTGTCCGCCGGCCCGATGAAGACGCTCGCGGCCAGCGGCATCGGCGATTTCCGCTACATCCTCAAGTGGAACGAGCTGAACTCTCCCCTGCGCCGCAACGTCACCTCGGACGATGTGGGCGGCGCCGGCCTCTACCTGCTGTCGGACCTCTCCTCGGGCGTGACGGGCGAGACGCACCATGTCGACGCCGGCTATCACGTCGTGGGCATGAAGGCCGAGGACGCGCCGGACATCGACGTGACCGTCGGGCGCAAGGCGGCCGAGTAAGGCCGCGCTCCGGTGGCCGACACCCTCCTGATCCTGGCCGGCGTCGCCCTCGTCCACCTCGCCGGCGCCGCCAGTCCCGGGCCCAGCTTCGTGGTGGTGGCCCGCGCCGCCGCCGCGCGCAGCCGCGCCGCGGGCCTGTGGATGAGCCTGGGCATGGGTCTCGGCGCGGCGGCGTGGGCGGCGGCCGCGCTCTTCGGCCTGGCCGCGCTTTTCGCCGCGGCGCCCTGGCTCCACGACGTCGTGCGCCTCGCGGGCGCGGCGTTCCTGCTGTGGCTCTCGGTCCAGATGATCCGCCATGCGCAGGCGCCGCCGGACGCGGCGGAGGGTGCCGCGCCGACCACGTCCCTCGCCGCCCTGCGCCAGGCGACGCTGGTGCAGCTGTCGAACCCCAAGGTCATGATCTTCTTCGCCTCCGTCTTCGTGGCCGTGGTGCCGCCGGACGCGCCCCCGGCGCTCCTGGGCCTGATCCTGCTGAACGTCCTGCTGGTGGAGGCGGCCTGGTACGCCCTCGTCGCCCTCGCCTTCTCCGCCGGCCCGATCCGCAGCCGCTACCTCGCCGCCAAGGCCTGGATCGACCGCATCTGCGGCGGCGCCCTCGGCCTCATCGGCCTGCGCCTGGCGCTGGGCTGAACGGCGATGGGGCCCGCCATGACCCTCGAGCAGCTCCTCGCCTTCAACCTCGCGCTTCTGGCCGCCCTCGCGGCGCCGGGTCCGGCGCTGCTGCTCTGCCTCAAGGCCAGCGTCTCGGGCGGCTGGCGGCAGGGGCTGGCGACGGGGCTGGGCCTCGCGACGATGGCCTCGATCTGGACCTTCGCGGCGCTGCTCGGCCTCGACGGGCTCTTCACGCTCTTCCCCTGGGCCTACGGCGCGCTCAAGGCGCTGGGCGCCGGCTACCTGCTGTGGATCGCGTGGAAGACGTGGCGCGCCGCCGACGATCCCCTGCCCCCGGCGGGCGAGGCGCGCCGCGGCGCGGCCTACCTCTCCGGCCTCATCGTCAACATCGGCAACCCCAAATCCGTGCTCTTCGCCGCGGCGGTGCTGGTGGTGATCTTCCCGCCCGACCTCTCGCTCGGGCAAAGCCTGCTCGTCGCCGCCAACCACTTCGCGCTCGAGGCGGCGTTCTACGGGCTCTTCGCCGCGGCGCTGGGCGGACCGACCATGGCCGCCCGCTGCCTGCGCCTGAAACCCGTTCTGGACCGCATCGCCGCCGTCGCGCTCGGCGCGCTCGGCCTGCGCCTACTCGTCAGCCGCTGAGGAGCCTGCCCATGTCCCCCGCCGACCGTCTTCCCCACGAAAAGGGGTTCCACGTGAGCTGGGACCAGATGCACCGCGACAGCCGCGCGCTCGCCTGGCGGCTCGACCATCAGGGGCCGGGCGAGGGCGGCGCCTGGAAGGCGGTCGTCGCCATCACCCGCGGCGGCATGGTCCCCGCCTGCATCGTGGCGCGGGAGCTCGACATCCGCACCGTCGACACGATCTCCGTCAAATCCTACGACCACCAATCCCAGACCGAGGCGCAGGTGCTCAAGGCCCCCGACGCCGATCTGGTGGGCGACGGCAAGGGCGTGCTGGTGATCGACGATCTGGTGGACAGCGGCAAGACGCTGGAACTGGTGCGCTCGCGCTACCCCGCCGCCCATTTCGCCACCGTCTACGCCAAGCCCAAGGGCCGGCCCATGGTCGACACCTTCATCACCGAGGTGTCGCAGGACACCTGGATCTTCTTCCCCTGGGACATGGCCCTGCAATATGTGGAGCC
>JBCBYE010000342.1:0-5278 GCA_039816075.1 Pseudomonadota bacterium
GTGCCCGACCCCGGCCGCTTGCCCGGCCCCGGCCGCGTGCCCGGCCCCGGCCGCATGCTCGGCCCCAGCCGCTTGCCCGGCCCCGGCCGCGTGCCCGGCCCCGGCCGCGTGCTCGGCCTCGGCCGCTTGCTCGGCCCCAGCCGCTTGCCCGGCCCCGGCCGCAGGCCCGGCCCCAGCCGCTTGCCCGGCCCCGGCCGCAGGCCCGGCCCCGACCGTCCGCGCGGCGGCGAGCCTGGGGGGGGTCAGTCCTCCGGGCCCTTGAGGGTTCGGCGGATGTCCAGCGTCGTGCGCACGCCCACGTCGTCGTAATGGGCGTCGATCCAGCGCGAGGCGGCGTCGCGGCCGATGTCGCGCAGGTGCACCAGGAAATCCCATTCGGAGTTGAGCTTGGAGCTCGCGCCCAGCCGGCGCAGGCGTTTGCGCGATTCGACCATGTGCACCTTCATGCGCCGATAGCCCTCCAGCCGGCCGTCGGCGACCAGGCGGTCGACGAACTCGATCATGCGCAGCTCGTGCAGGAGAGAGGCGTTGAAGGTGATCTCGTTGACGCGGTCCAGGATCTCGCGCGCGCTGCGCGGCACGCCGGGGCGCACCACCGGGTTGATCTGCACGATGACGATATCGTCGGAGGGGCTGTCGTTCATGAACGGAAACAGCACCGGATTGCCCATGAAGCCGCCGTCCCAATAGGGCGAGCCCTCGATCTCCACGGCGTGGAACATCAGGGGCAGGCAGGCGGAGGCCATGACCGCGTCCAGCGTGATCTCCGCCCCGCGGAAGACGTGCACGCGCCCCGTCTCCACGTTCGTGGCGGAGAGGTAGAGGGGCATGTCGCGGCAGTCGCGCACCTTGTCGAAGTCGATGAAGTCGTCGACCAGATCGCGCAGCGGATTGAACGCCAGCGGGTTCAGATCGTAGGGCGAGGCGACGCGGTTCAGCAGGTCCATCGCCAGATAGGCGGGCGAGTTTTCCAGGGACCAGTCGCCGCGGGCCCGGGCCCAGGGCGTGGCGCGCAGGGGGGAGTAGCGCGCGGCCTCCGACACCTTGCGCCAGAAGCGCTCCAGCTCCGCGCGCGCGCCGTCGGCCCCGCCGTCGTACATGCCCTGGGCGGCGACCACGGCGTTCATGGCGCCGGCGGAGGTGCCGGAGATCGCCTCGATCCAGAAGCGCCCATCCTCCAGCAGCTTGTCCAGCACGCCCCAGGAGAAGGCGCCATGGGCGCCCCCGCCCTGCAGCGCGAGGTTGATGGATTTCTCGTGATGCGGCTGGCGGCCCTGAAGCTTGGACATGGCGGGATCCCTTCGGCGGCGCGAATGCTGCGGTTGCGAAAGGCATAGGGGGTTCGGGAGCGTTTGCGAAGAGGGCGCCGGGCGCGCCGCCGTCACCCCGTTTCGCGCAGCACCTTCGCCAAGCGCAGCTTCAGCCGATAGGGCAGCTGCGGATCGCCCGCCTTCAGCGTGTCCCAGAACCGGGTGTTGCGCCGGCCGGGCATTGTCATGAAGACGTCGATGGCGGCGCCCACGCGCAGCCTGTCCAGCCGGCCCAGATCGGTTTCGCGCAGCTGATCCTTGGCCAGGCGCGCCACGGCCATGCAGTTTTCATGGGCGTAGTCCCAGTCCATGGAGACCGAGGTGTCCATGTAGCGCTTGCGGCACAGCACGCGCGCCTCGCGCACGAAGACGCCCTCGCCCGCCATGCGCATCAGCCAGGCCCAGTCGGAAAAGAACGCGCCCGCCGCGTGCCGCCGCATGCCGCCCGCGCGCCGGAAGGCCGAGGCGCGGAAGAGCCCGCGATTGGGCACGCCCCAGGCCCCGTCGAAGCCGTCGGGATCGCACAGCCGGCCCATCAGCGGCGCGCGGCCGGCCGAGGGCGGCGGCGCGTCGAACGTCCAGACCTTGACCGTGCCGTCGAGATCGCTGCGTTCCATGTCCGAATAGGCCAGGGCGGCGCGCGGTTCGGCCAGCAGCAGGCGGGCGAGCGCCTCGACGTAGTCGGGCTCCACCAGATCGTCGTGGAAGGCCCAGAACATCATCTCGCCGCGGGCCTCGGACTCGGCCATGCGGTTGAGGTTGGCGGGCCAGCCGAGATTCCGTTCGCGCCGCAGGACCCGCACCTGAGGGCCGTCCGCGCGCTGCGCCGCCGCCCAGGCCTGCGCCACGTCGTAGGTGGCGTCGGGCGAGGCGTCGTCGGCGATCAGGATCTCCAGGTTCGGCCAGGTCTGCGCCGCGAGGCTGTCGAGCGTCTCGGTCAGGAACTCCGCCGCCGACCAGGCGCCGACGATGGCGGTGACGAGCGGCGGGTCGCCGGGGGCGGAGGGGGCGCCGGAGGCGGAGGGGGCGGAGGTGGGCGCGGTCACGCGGCGGTCTCCTCGTCCAGGGGCGCGCCCAGCATGGCCGCGACGCCGTCGGCGGCCATCATGGGCGCCGTGGTCAGCTTGCCGGGATTGAAGCTCCACCAGCCGTCGGCCTCGCCCCCGGTCATGCCGCTTTCGGTGCGGCCGTGCAAGCCGCTGGAGGGGTCGTCCACATCGGTGCGGCCATGGGCCAGGATCGGGCCGGCGTCGACCGCGGCGATCTCGGCGCCGCGGGCGGCGGGGAACCAGAGGGCGAGCGCCTCGAGGATCGCCTGCGCCACCTCGGCGGCCTTTCGCGGATCGGCATCGCCGCGGGCGGGGGCCTGCCAGGCCTCCGGCGGCTCCACGTCCTCGGACCAGCCCTGCAGCCCTTCGGGATACCAGCTGAGATAGCTGTGCGGCCCGTCGCGCACGACCACGTCGCCATAGGGGCCGAGCATCATGGTGGCCGAGGGCGCCTCCGCCACGGCGGCCTGCGGCAGGCGGGCGAGGACGCGGTATTTCAGCCGGTGCAGCCAGCCCGGGGGCGGCGCATGGCCGGCCTGCAGATCGAAGCGATAGAGCGTCTCCCACGCGGCGTTGACCACGCGCGGCGCCTCCACGGCGAAGGCGCCGTCGGGGCCGTCGCCCTCCACCCGCCAGAGCTCGCCCCGGCGCGACACCTCTCGCACCGCATGGCCGGCGCCGAGCGCGACGCCCGGCGCGGCGGCCAGGGCGCGGCGCATCTCCGCGGCCAGGGCGGCGGTGTCCACGGCCAGCTCCTCGGTCGCGTAGACGGCCTGCATTTCCGTCAGGTCGTAGTGCGGCGCATAGGCTTCCGGCGAGACGCGGCGCCAGAGCCGCCCGGGCCGGCGGCCCAGATAGTCCATGGCGGGATCGGCGGCCGCGGCGGCCTGAAACGCGGCGTCGAGACGGTCGAAATGCGCCTCCACCTCCGCCGGGCTCATCAGACTGTCGGGCGCCACGAGGTAGAGGAACGGCGCCGCGACGGGCACGCGGCCCATGTCGACGCCCAGCGCCTGCAGCCGGCGGCGGAAGACCATCGCGCCGCGCAGCTGCAGCGCGGCGGTGGCCGCATCGGCGCCGTAGATCAGGCCGAGATGGATCTTGCCCTCGTTGCGCAGGCTGGCGCGGTTGAGGGCGAGCGCGTCCCGCTCCAGCACCACGACGTCGAGGCCGCGGCGCGCCGCCTCCAACGCCGCGCAGACGCCGGCGCAGCCGGCGCCGATGACGATCAGATCGGTCATGAAGCGACGCTTCCCCCCCAAAAAAACGCGATGGTCGAGTCCCCCGACCTACCGGTACACGCTACCCCGGACCGGACGAGGTGCGCCTGCGGCGGATGCGCGCCGCCGCGGCTTGACCGGGCCGCCCCCCGGCGGCGCGCTGGCCCGCCTCGCCCCTGCGGCGGCCGAAGCGCCGGGCGTCGATGGCGAGGCGGCCCCGCGGGACGATGGGCGCCGCGCGACGCCGCGCTTTTTTTACGCGCGCGGGCCGCGCGACGCCGCGTTTTTTTATGCGCGCGGGCCGCGCGACGCGGCGCCTTTCATATGCGCGCGGGCCGCGCGCGACGCCGCGTCCTAGGCCGCGCGGCCCGCCAGGCCCAGACCGGAGGCGATGGCCTCGGCGGCCTCCAGCCCGTGGCGCGGGGCCTTGGTCAGCTTGCCGGGGTTCACGGAGTGCCAGCAGCCCAGGCTCTCCACCCCCGTGGTGGTGCGGCGATGCAGGCCGCTGTCGGGGTCATCCACGTCCGTCGCGCCATGGGCGAGGATCACGCCGGCGTCGACGTTCAGAACCTCCGTCTCCAGGGCGCCGGGCAGCCAGTCCTCCACCTCGGTCAGCACGTCCCGGGCGACGCGGTCGGCCAGCTCGGGGGCCGCCGGCGCGCGGCAGGCGGCGCGCCAGTCCTCGGGCACGGTCTTGCCCTGGGTCCAGCCGCGGATGGAGTGCGGATACCACGTGGCGTAGAGCGTGCCGTCGCTTCGGATCACCGCATCGCCGTAGGGGCCCTGCACCAGCGAGGTGGAGGGGGCGGCGCGCAGCCGTTCGGGCGCGCGGCCGATGACCCGGTACTTGAGGCGGAAGATCCAGGGCGCCGGCGCCGGCAGGCCGGCCATGTCGTCGAGCACGTAGATCTCGTCCCAGGTCGCGTTGGCGACCTGGCGGGCGTGCAGTTCGAAGGCGCCGTCGGGCCCGTCGCCGGCCAGCCGCGCGCCGCCCTCGGTCAGCGCCGCCTCGCGCACCTTGCAGCCGCAGCGCAGGTCGATCAGCGGGTGGGCCTGCAGCGCGTCGCGCACCAGGGGGGCCATCTGCACGGTGGGGTAGGTGCGCTCGGCCACTTCGAAGACGCCCTGAAAGCGGTCGCTGCGGATCCAGCGGTCGGTGACCTCGCGCGGCAGGCGGCGGGCCAGCGTCTGCGGCCGGGCGCCCATGTAGTCGAGCCGGGCGCCGGGCGCGTTCAGCAGGGCCCGGGCCTGGGCCGAAAGGTCCTCGTAGAACGCCTCGAGCGCCTCGACGCTCATGAGGCTGTCCCGCTCGATGCAGAACCACAGGGGGGTGGAGGGGGCGAGCGCGTCCAGGCCCGGCCCGACCCAGCGGCGCAGGATGGGCGCGAATTCCAGGCCGGCGCGCAGGATCTCGGGCGCGGTGCGTCCGGTGGGGTCCATGGGATAGATCAGGCCCAGATGGATGCGCCCCTCGTTATGGGTGCTGGCCTGGGTCATGACGCCCGCTTCCTGCTCCAGCACGGTGCAGGCGATCCCGCGTTCGGCCAGGGCGAAGGCGATGCAGGCCCCCTGGATGCCGGCCCCGATGACCACCACGTCGCTGTGCCGAACGCCCATGCGCCGATCCCCCTTCGTCCGCTAGGGTCCGCGGCGTCCCGTTCGGGCGCGGACCTGACGTTCAATTCATCCCACGGGGTGA
>JBCBYE010000036.1:0-14165 GCA_039816075.1 Pseudomonadota bacterium
CAAGGTGAGGATGGGGGGGAGCAGCTTGACGATGGCTTGGACCTGGGCGGCCGCGGCGCTTTCGGCGAGCTGGGCCGCGCGCAAGGCAAGCTCGCCGAGACGGTTTGTCCTCTCTCCCAGAGCGATGAGGCGGGCGACGTTGTTTGGGAAGAGGCTGTTTTGTTCGAACGCGGGCCCAAGGCGGCCGCCGTTGCGCACCGCCTCGGCGGCGGATGTCGCCGCAGCTTGGAAAGCCTGGGTCTGAGCGCTTCGCGCCGCGTTCTCGAGCGCCTCGAGCAACGGCGCGCCGCTTTCGAGCATCAGACCGAGGGTGTTGGCCACCGCGGCCGCCTCGCGCTGGCGGAGGAGCTTGCCGAAGAGAGGGAGCCGAAAGCGCAGACGCTCGAGCGGCGCGGCGGACGAGGAGAGCAAACGACGAAGGCCGAGCGCGAGGACGGCGAAGACGGCGAGGGCGATCGCCCATTGATCGACGAGAAACCGCTGCGCCGCGAGCATGGCGGAAAGCGCCGCGGGCGGCGCCGCGCCGGTGGCGAGGAAGACAGGTTCGAGCGCGGGGGCGAGGAAAAAGATCAGCCCGAGAAAGACGAGGCCCGCGGCGACCATCAGCATCACCGGGTAAACGAGCGCCGAGGACACCGCCTCGCGAGCCTCGATCTCGCGCGCCAGCGCGGAAGCGACGTTCCGCGCGACTTTGGCGAGGCGATTGGTGCGGAATCCCAAGTCGAACAGTCTTAGATGACGCGCGGGGAAGATGGTCGCATCGTCGGCGAAGGCGGCGTCGGGGGCCGCGCCCTGCGACAACTTGGCCGCGGCGCGGCCGAGATAGGCGCGCAGCCGCGGATCCTGAGCATCCTCCGCGGCGCTGCGCAGAGCATCGCGCACCGGCAGGCCGGCTTCGAGCAGGTCGGCGAGCGCGCTCCACGCGTTGAGCAACGCCTTGGCGTTCGGGCCGCGCGCGCCGAAGAGTTGATAGTCGCGCTTCCACCAAGGTTCCGCAGCGTCGTCTATTCGAGCGGCGTCGACGGCGAAGGCGGTCAAACCTTGCGCGCGGGCGGCGGCCAAGGCCGCGGCGGGATCGGCGGCGTCGATCGTTTCCACCAGGGTTCGTCCGTCGGCGCCGAAGGCTTTTACGTGGAACTCCGGCATGCGGTCATTCCAACAAACGTTCGATGGTAGGTTGCGGCCGGCGACGCTCCGCGCCTTCCAGAAGGCCGTCGGGCGCGCTGAGCCGGCGGCGGAACTCGTCGGTGACCCTGCGCGCTTCCATGGCGTCGCGGACCACGCGCGGGGTGATCAGCACGAGGAGCTCGGTTCGCGCCACGGTGTCGCTGCGGTTGCGGAAGGCGGCGCCGAGGATGGGGATGTCGCCGAGCAAAGGCACCTTAGCGTCGGTCCGATTGGTGCTGTCTTGGATCAGGCCGCCGAGCGCGAGGGTCTCGCCGCTGTCGACGGCGACGCTGGTGCGGATCACCCGTTGCGAAATCGTCGGGCTGTCGATGCCGGAGGTGGTGGTGGCGGCGACGTCGGAGACCTCCTGCTCGATCTCCATGATCACCCTGCCTTGGTCGGAGACGCGAGGGCGAACGCGCAGGATGATGCCGGTGTCGCGCAGTTCGATGGCGTTCACGATGGGCGCGGAGGGATCGACCGTGGCGACCGCGGTCTGCGTCGCGACGGGGACCTGGTCGCCGACTCTGAGCTCCGCCTCTCGGTTGTCGAGAACGAGAAGAGAGGGCGAGGAGACGACGTTGACGTCAGTGACGGAGGCGAGCGCGTTGAGCGCCACGCGCGCGCCGCCTGAGCTGAAGAGAAAGGAGAAGCCGGGGAAGGACGGCGCCACCGCGCCGGTGCCGACATCGCTGAAGGCGAAGCTTTGATTGTCGTTCTCAAGGAACCAGCGGACGCCGAACTCGAGCCCGTCGGAAAGGCGGACCTCGGCGATGGTCGCCTCGAGGAGGACCTGGGGCGGCGAGGTGTCGAGGCTGCGCACCAGCCGCTCGACCTCGGCGTGTTCGACTTCGGTTCCGTAGACGATGATCGTGTTGCGCCCAGGATCGGCGACGATGCGCGGACGTTCGTCGCGATCGTCGATGACCGTCTCGATGGCGGCGGCGTCGGCTTCTTCGCTCAACTCGGTCTGGGGGGCGATGAGCGCTTCGAGCACCGCCTGAACTTCGTCGGCCGCGCGGTTCTGCAGGCGGTAGGCGCGGGAGTAGCGCCGCGTGCGGCCGGCGGTGGCGTCCAGCTCGCGCACCCAGCGACGCGCCTCTTCGAGGTAGCGGGCGCGGGAGGTGACCACGAGGACGGAGCCGAGGCGTTCGTTGGGAATGAAATCAATCACCCCGCGCAGCGAGCCGCCCTCGGCCGAGCCGAAGATCAGCTCGAGCTCGGCGGCGATGTCGTTGGGATCGGCGGCGTCGAGCTTGAAGAGCGCGACGGATTTGCCGGCGAGCACATCGACGTCGAAGAGCCGGATGGCTTCGAGCGCCGCGTCGATCTCGGTCGAGGATCCGGTGATCATCAGCAAATTGCGGGCGGTGCTGGTGCGCAGGATGGCGCCGCGTGAGACGATGGGCTCGAGCAGACGGACCATCTCGGCGGCGGCGATGAAGCGCAGGGGCGCCACGACGATGCGGCGGCCGACGCCGCGGTCGTCGCCGACCGCCACGAAGCGCGGCGAGGCCTCGGCGATCTGGGCGACCACGACCAGGTCCGCGCTTTCGATCAGGGTGGCGCCGTTGAACTCGAGCGCGGTCTGGAAGGCTTCGAGCAGCGCGGCGCGGCTGAGAGGCTCCGCGGTCTGCAGCGTGACGCGGCCGCTCAGGCCAGGGCGCACGGAGTAGGTGAGACCCAGCGCGTTGCCGAGGATGGCGCGAGCGGCCTCTTCGATCGAGGCGTCGATCAGGCTGACGCTTATGGATCCGTCGCGTCCCACGGCGGCGAGCGGGCCGCGGGCGAGGCCTGGGCCGGCCGGCGCGACGAAATCGTCCGTTCCGCGCACGACGACGGGCGCGCGCCCCGCGCCGGCCCCGGCGGCGGGCGGCGGGGCGGCCGGCGGGGAAATCGGCGTCGCAAGAGCGGGCGGCGCGGGCGCCGCCGGGGCTGCGGGCGGAGCCGGCGCTCCCGCCTCGGCGCAGGCGCTGAGGAACGCGAGGAGCGGGAGGACGAGAACCCTCCAAGAGCGGTGCGTCGCGTTCAAAAAACCTACTCCGGCGTGAACAAGTCGAGACGGAAGATGCGGCCGTCGTTCTCGAATTCCACATGATCGGCGGCGATGCGCGCGATCTTCCAACCGTCGACGAGATCGCCTGAGGCGAACCATTCGCCGTCGCCCGACGGGGGGGCGAGGAGCGCGGAGCGTCGGCCGGCGGCCTCCAGAACGCCGCGGAGGACCAGGCTCGGCGGATCGAGCGGCGGCGGGGCCGGAGGGGGCGCGGGCGGCCGCTGGGGTTCCGGCTCCGGCTCGGGCGGGCGGGCGTCGACCAGCGGGCGACGGGTGGGCGACATCAAGGGACGGGCGATGGCGTTCGCGAGATCCACGCCGGGATCAGGGCGCACCGCCCCCGCCCGATCGCGATCGTCTTCATCGCTCGCGGCCGCGGTCTCGCCGTCGCCCGACGCAATCGCTTCGAGAGTATCGGGCTGACGGACCGGCTCAAGCGCTTGCCAGACGACCCAGACGGCCAGAGCGGCAAGCACAAGGGTCGCGGGCGGAGGTCGACGGATCACTCGTCGACTCCCTCGGCGGGCGTCTCGGCGAGCGGAGCGAGCAGCTGGAACTGAGCGAAAACAATGGGTTGATCGACGCCCTCGTAGCGGGTGGGACTGCGCCGGGCCACGCCCTGGCGCAAAAGCAGCGGCGGATCATGGTCATGCACGGCCGAGACGAAGCGCAGGAACCGGTCGTAGGGCGCTTCGAACTCGATGCGGAGCGCCGCGGCCTTGAGGGCGTCCACGTCGGCATCGTCCAGCGTCTGCGCGCGGCGCAGGGTGACGCCGTGATCTTCGGCGAGCCGCGCCACGGTCGACTGCATGCGCGCGCGCGTGGCGGCGGGATCGTCGACCGGCCAGAGGGAGACTTGCACAGGACCTGCATCGACTGAGGCCAACTCCGCGCGCAGCTGCGCGACCGTCGCTTGGAACCGTCCGGTCTCCGCTCGCGCGGCTTCGAGCGCGACTTCGGCATCCGATCGCGCCGCCCAAAGCGAGGCGAACAGACCTGCGACCGGCGCCAGCGCGAGGGCCGCGAACAGGACGACCGCAAGCGTTTGCCGCGTCCGGTCGCTGCGAAGCGAACCGATCTTCATCGTTCGGCGGGGGCGAAGCGCAGCAGGATCTCGAAGCGCTCTCCGCCGTCATCCGCGGCCACCTGGCTTTCCAACCGGGCTTCGGCGATCTCGTCGCGCTCGCCGAGCGCAAGCGCGTAGTCGGCGGCGCCTGCGTCCGCGAAGCCCTGGACGCGGATCTCGTCGCCCGTCAAGGCCAGACTGGACAGCCATGCGGCATCGGGGGTGGCCTCGGTCAGCAGCGCGATGACCGCGTCGAGACGAGGGGTTTCCACCAGGGCCGAGGCGATGCCGGCGGCTTGATCCCGCGCGGCGTGCGCCGTGTTCAGCTCGGCCCGCAGCGCGACCGCCTGAGCCCGGAGGTCAGACAAGACGAGGTTTTGAGTGGTGGCCGCACGCTCGATCGCGTGGATCGAGCGCCATTCGGTTGCGGACCAAACGAGCACGATGAGTGAAATTAGGGCAGCATTGATCAAGAGTTGTCTGCGTCCAGGTGCAGTGACGAGCTTGGAGGACGCGCCCCGGTCGCAAGCGACAAAGTCTCCGGAGCGAGTTTGCGCCGTCACCACGCTCAACCTCAGACCGATGGCCGTCAGTTTTAGTTTAGCAGCCTCAAGGAAAGACTTCTTGACGGCTGCGATCACGAGACCGTTGTTGCGCGCGGAAATCTGCGCGCCCCAAGCAACGGAATCCGGACCGTCAGGCAACAGTCTCGAAAGCTCTAGAGAAGCAATGTCTTCGAAACGACCTGCTCCGCCGGGCGGCAAAGGCGCGGATTGTTCGAACACATGTTCCGATGGAACCATGAGTTCGACGTCGCAGTTCGCGAGTCGACGAGGGTGATCGCCTTCAAGTTGTAGTTGGTGGCTCCAAAGTCTGATTTTACGCGATCTTCCCAGCAGAACCGCCACGAACGTACCATCCACCGCCCCGTCGAGGTTGGTGATCCATCCTTGAAATGTGCGGCGCAGACGGCTCACAATACCCCCGATGAAGGTCTAGCTTCCCGACAATTCATTTTGTTTAGCAAGTCGAGGCTATGGAAGACCAGTTCAGAGATGCTGCGCGGCCCGTCGCCTACGACGCCGCGGCGCTCGCGGAGACGTTGGCCGTGGAGGCGGGCGTGGGTCGTTCAGCGCTCGAGCGGGCCGAAGCGGCCGCGGGCGGGCGGCTGCGCTTGGGGCCGGCTCTGCTGGAGCTTGGGCTGATCGACGAGGCGCAGCTTGCGCGCGCCTACGCCCGTCTCGCCAATGCGCGCCTCCTGAACGATGAGGACGCGCCCGAGCCCCTCGAAACGCTGTCGGACCGCAGCGCGTGGTTCAAGCGCATGGGCGCGGCGCCCGTCCGGTTGGGACGACGCGAAGCGCTCGTCATGGCCGATCCGTTCGGCACGGACGTCTTCGCGGCGGTCGAGTTCGATCTCGAGCGTCGCTTCGAGCTCGTCGTGGCCCCGCCCAGACGCCTCGAACTGCTTCTCGCGGAGGCTTTCGGCGGCGCCGAGGAGGATGTGGCGGCCGGGGCGGCCACGGATGACGACGTTGAGCGCCTCAAGTCCCGCGCGAGCGAAGGTCCGGTGGTTCGTCTCGTGGGCGACATCCTCAATGCGGCGGTCGATGACGGGGCTTCGGACATTCACTTCGAGGCGCTCGAGCTCGGCGGCGTGTTCCGCTTTCGCGTCGACGGGACGCTGCGCACCCATCGCAAGGTGGGTCCCGATCTGGCCGCGGCGGCGGCGTCGCGGCTCAAGGTCATGGCTGAGCTCAACATCGCCGAGCGCCGCCTGCCGCAGGACGGGCGGGCGCAAGCCGCGGTCCGTGGCCGCAACATCGATCTGCGCGTCTCCACCTTGCCCACGCAGTTCGGCGAGAGCGTCGTGATCCGTCTGCTCGATCGAAACCGCCTGTCGCTGGATTGGCCGTCACTGGGGTTGCCCGACGATCTGGCCGAGCGTCTCGAAGCGATCGCCAATCGGCCGCATGGGTTGATGCTGGTGACAGGGCCGACCGGCAGCGGCAAGACGACGACGCTCTACACGGCGCTCTCGCAGCTGGACCGCGACCAGCGCAAGATCTGCACCATTGAGGACCCGATCGAATACGCGCTCGACGGTATCAACCAAGTGCAGGTTCATCCCGAGGTCGGCATGAGCTTTGCGCGGGCGCTGCGCGCGCTGCTGCGCCAGGATCCCGACGTCATCATGGTCGGCGAAATCCGGGACGCGGAGACGACGGAGAACGCGGTTCGCGCGGCGTTGGTGGGCCGCATGGTCCTCTCGACGCTGCACACGAACTCGGCGGTGGCGGCGATCGAGCGGCTGGTGGATCTGAACGCGCCCCGATTCTTGATCGCGGCCGTTCTTCGCGGCGTGGCCTCGCAGCGGCTCGTGCCTCGTCTATGTCCGGCCTGCCGCGTGCCGGACGCGGCGGCTCGCCGCTCGCCGCCGATCGTCGACGGCGCCCCGGTCGAGGGCGCCTATTGCATGGCCGAGGGCTGCAACGCCTGCGGCGGAACCGGCGTCCAGGGCCGCGCGATGCTGGCGGAATTGCTCGAGATCGACGACGAACTGGCGGGCGCGATCTCCGATGGCGCGTCGGCCAGCGAGCTTCTGGCGCTTGCGCGGCGCGGCGGCTTTCGGACGATGTATGAACAGGGCGTGGCGCTGGCCGCGCGTGGAGAGGTGGCGTTGTCCGCGGTGCTCGCGGCGGCGCGATGAGGTCGCTCGGAGCGACCGCAGGGCATGCGGCTGCGGGCCGCTGAACGCGATTGAAGGAGATCTGAAAATGATGATGCGTTTGTTCGGCGCGGCGGCGGTCTGCGCAGCCTTTGCCTTCACGGGGCATGCCGTCTTGGCTCAATACGCAGCGCCCGAGGATCCGGCGGAGACCCCGATCGAGATTCCCGAGACGTCGCCGGTCGATCCCGTCGCCGAAGCCCCCGCGGCTCAGACGCTCATGGTCGAGGAGACCGCGGCGGGTCCGGCCATGGTCGAGCTGACGGCTGCCGATCCGGCCGCGAACCCGGCCGTCGAAGACGTCGCCGCCGGGACCGAACCCGCGACGAGCGAGGATCCCGTCGATCCGACGGCGCCGATCGAGCCCGAACCGGTGGTGGTGCTGGCTTCGGATCACGACTTCATTTGCTCCATCGCCGTGGCGATCGGGGCCACCGAAGAGACGCTCGACGTCACGCCCGTGGAAACCCGCCGTCGTCTCTTCGCCGGATGGTCCGAAGGCTTCGCGGAGCCGCTTTGCTACCGGCCGAACTCTGTGCACGAGAGCTGCACCTCCACGCCGCGCGAGTGGATTTGCGTGGGTGCGCTCGAACTCGGGGCAAATCTGGTGTCGATCGAGTGAGCGCCGCAGGGCAAAGAGCGAGAAGAAAGGCCCGGCTTGTGCCGGGCCTTTTTTGTTGCCGGGGAACAAAGAAGTATGCGATAATGTAAATGTGTCAGACATAAGAAAAAGAACGGGCGCGAGAGGCGTTACTTACCAAGTTCGATTTGAAGATCCGTCGGCGGCGTCGGGCCGAGCCTATCGCAGCTTCCGGACCTTGAAGGAGGCGCAGGCGTTCCGCGCGGAGCGGGACTATGCGGCGCTGAGGTCGCCGCCGGCCGGTCGCAGCGCTTGCCCGGACTTGAGCGTATCCGAGGCCGTGAACGAATGGCTGCGCATCTGCGCTCAGACCGGAACGTCGCGCCACGATCAACCCGTCTCGGCCTACACGCTTCAAAACTACGCGCATCGTGCCGAGATCATCCGGCGGCATCCTTGGCGCGCGCCCCTGGCGCAGCTGAGCACGCCGGACGTGGTCGAGTTCAAAGCTTGGCTCCTGCGCAACTGCGCCAGCCGGGACCAAGCGCGAAAGGTTCTTTCGTCGTTCCAGACGGTGGTGAAGGAGATGGCCCTGCGCGGCTTGATCGCGGCGAACGTGGCCGCGGGCGTGAGCATCAAGCGCGAGACCCGCTACGATCAAACGCCTCGGATTCCGACCGAACGCCAGGTCTCCGATCTCCTTGCGGCGGCGGACCGATTTGCGAACTCGAAGAACGCGGCGGTGGCATCGGCTTGGGAGCGCTATCGCCCGATGCTTTATCTGGCCGCGGACACCGGGATGCGGCCGCAGGAGTATCTTGCATTGCCCCGGAGCAACCTGCAGCGGGACGGCGTCCTGGTGGACCGAGCGATCGAGCGTCCGGGTTTGAAGATCTCGGTCACCAAGACCCCCGCCGGACGGCGGTTCCTGCCGTGCTCGCCGGAGGTGTTGGAGATGGCGCGTCGGCATTCGGCGCTGGATCTGGAGCGCGGCGCTTGGGACCTTCTGTTTCCGACGGCGACGGGGCATTGGCAGAGCATCGACAACTGGCGCAACCGCGGTTTTGCGAAGGCCTGCCTGGAGGCGGGCTTGGTCGATGGGGCCGGCTCGGAGGCTCCGAAGCCGGCCTTCACGCCCTATGCGCTTCGTCACTTTTTTGCGTCGATGCTGATCGATCGCGGGCTCAGCTTGAAGCGTGTTCAGACGCGCATGGGTCATGCGAACATCGAAACCACTCTGAACACGTATGGGCATCTCATCGAGTCCGCCGAGCTGCGCGAAGAAGACGAGGCCGGCATGCTTGATCTGATGGAAACCTGAGGCTTGGCATGTGGCGGATCGGTGGCGCGCGGTACCTAGGGCATTGAAACAGAACGATCTTCTGCGGCCTCCAAAACCGTAGGTCGTGGGTTCAAGTCCCTCTGCCCCTGCCATAATGAAATCAACGGTTTACGCGTCGCACGTTTCCAGAATCCCCATCAAAACGCTATGAACGGCCCGTTCCCGCCCCCCGTCGAAACCCGCGGAAACCCTCGCCTGCCCGCCGCCGCCCGCGCGGGCCTGTGGCGAGCCTGTGGCGAGTCTTTGCAGCGCCGCCGCCGGTCGGGCCCCAAATTTGAAACGCACTTCCGAAAAATGGTACAATGAAGGCGGAGTTGATTATGGCCTTCGATGACATGGATACGGCGGCGCGGCATGCGCGCGCCGAGGCTGCGAAAGCGCGGCGACGAGATCTGCACGACCTGGGGAACGAACAGGCGGGCCGGGAGACCGGCCGCGCCAGACGTTTCCTGGGTCCCGACGCCGAAGACGGCTCCTTGGATCGACGCGGGAAGCGCGCGGAACGACGCTTCCGCGATCTGCTTGAACTGCTTTTGGTCACCGATCCGAGCTATGCGCGTCTCTATCGTCAGGCCGACGAGAGATTGCGCGAGGCGGAGAACAAAGCCGATGCGGCCTTGGCCGCGCTCGCGAAAGCCCTTGAAGCTGCGCGGCGCGACGAAAAAGAGCTGATCGATCGGGCGCCGAAGCTGTCGGACGGTCGAGCGGTGTTCCGCCGCGCCGACGGCGCCGTCGTGGATGCCGAGGGACGCGTGATCGCGGGACTTTCGGCGGCGGATATCGTGTGGCCGCCCTCGGCGCCGCGCTACGAGGCGCTGCGCGAGGCCGGGATGCGCGCGGCGGAGCTGGAGGCGGCGATCGACGATCTGGGAGCGTTCCGGACGGATGTCCTGGGCCGTTGGCGGGACCGGCTGGAAGATGGCGACGATCCGCCGAGCGCGGAGATGCTGAAGGAGATCATCGCGGGGACCGAGGCTTGGCCGGAGCCGGCCGCCCGGGCTTTTGAGCAAGCCTCGTTGTCGTCGGCAGCGGCCCTGCCCGAGGCAGACCCTTCTTCACAGGTTCGTTTGGACGTGCCTGAGCTTTGAGCGTTGCGCGCCTTACGAGATGCGCGGTGGGACTTTGCGCTTGAGCGGGCCCGCCAACCTCATGACTTCATTGTGGAAAACCTAGCGTTCGTCTATCGCGAGCTTGACATTTGGAGCTCCCATGCTTTACACATAGGTATGGAAAACGAAAAATGTAAAGTCATCGGGAGCGTCAAATCATGTTCGGGGAACGGCTGAAGCTGGCGCGCAAGAAATCCGGGCTGTCGCTGCGCGATCTCGCAGGGCAGCTGGATCCGCCAGTCAGCGCTCAGGCGATCAGCCTTTACGAACGCGGCGTCAACGCGCCGAGTTCCGGCGTGCTGATGGGGCTTTGCGAAGCTCTCGACTGTTCGCTCGATTTTTTGCTGGCCGGTCAGGTGCGGTCGCTCGACAACCTCGAGTTCCGCAAGAAGGCGGCGTCGACCGCCAAGGACCGCGCCAAGATCGAGGCGATGGTGATCGAGAGCCTCGAAAGCTACCTGGATGTCGAGAGCATCCTCGATCTGCCGGATCCGCAGGACCCGTTCGCGGGGCTGCGGCGCGACGTGGACTCCCCAGCGGACATCGAGAAACTGGCCGCCGAGCTGCGCGAGGCCTGGACCCTGGGCAACGACAGCATTCCGAGCATGGTCGGGCTGCTTGAGGATCATGGCGTTCGGATCGTGCAGGCGGATCTGCCCGAGCGCGTCTCGGGCCTGACCTGCCAGGTGCGCCGCGGCGGCGATCAGGCGCCGCTCTTCGTCATCGTGGTCTCCTCGAGGGCCAATGTGGAGCGGCGACGCTTCACCCTGGCCCATGAGCTGGCGCATCGCGTCATCGCCGAGGTCGCGATCGACGGAATGGCGCCGGAGAAGGCGATGGATCTCTTCGCCGGCGCTTTCCTCGTGCCGGCCGATCATCTGCGCGCCGAAGTCGGCGATCTGCGCCGGCGCATCTCCTATCAGGAGATCAAGCGCCTGAAGCATCTCTACGGCGTCTCGGCGAGTTCGATGCTGGTGCGTCTCAAGCAGGTCGGCATCCTGCCCGAAAGCGCGGTCGCTCAGGCGTTCAAGACCTGGGCGCGCGGCTGGCGCACCGCCGAGCCCGAGCCGATCGGCGAGCGCGAGGGCGTCGCCGCCTTCGAAAAGCCCCGCCGCTTCGAGCGGCTGGCCTATCGGGCGCTGGCCGAGCAGCTGATCTCGCCGGCGCGCGCCGCCGAACTGCTGCAGCGTCCCTTGGGCGTGGTGGAGCAAGAACTGCAAGGGCCCGCCCCGCCGTGACCCACGTGATCGTCAACGACGCCTCCTGCTTGATCGACTTGCACAAGGCGCGTTTGCTTCACGCGCTCCTCGAGCTTCCTCACCGTCTCGTCGTCCCGCTGCCGATCCGCGCCTCGGAGGTGCTGACCTTGTCGGCGGCCGATTGGGCGCTGATGGATGCGGGAGGACTGACGACCTTCGATCTGCCCGGCGAGGACGTCGTCCAAGCGATGGGCTACCGCATGCGCAACCCGGGCCTCTCGGCCAATGACAGCCTTTGTCTAGCGACGGCCCAACGCTTCGAGGACGCGGTGCTGCTGACCGGAGACCGGTTGCTTCGGAATGTGGCCAAGCGGCTCGAGATCGATGTGCATGGCGTGCTCTGGCTCCACGATCTCTTGGTCGCGGCCGACGCGGCGCCGGTCCTCCAGCTGCGGGCCGCGCTTGAGATCTGGCGCGATGATGCGGCCGTGTTCCTGCCGCGGGCCGAGCTGGAGCGACGGTTGCGGCGGCTGCGTTAGTCCTCGCGCTGGAACACGTCGCAGCGTTTGCGGAGGACGGCGAGGATCAGAGCGCGTGGGTGGTGATCCGGAAACCGCCGCATGGCCGCGTAGACCTCGTCGTTGGCGGCACTCATGCGACTAAAGTACCATGTCGTGATGCACTCGGCCTTCGCCGCATCGATCTGCTGGGCGATGAGGCCGGCCATGCCGACGGAGATCTCCACATAGGCGCCGCGATTGGCGTCGTCCCAGGTCAGGAAATCTGCGGCCGTGAAGCTCTCGGCCTCGGCCGGGGCGGCGCCGGCGAGGAGCACGATCAGGGCGGCGCCGGCTTGCAATACGCGCCGTCGCGGATCCGAACGGCCTGCGATCTTATCCACAAGACAGAATAGGGAAATCTGGTTCAGCCGTTGATTTGCTTGGCCGATTCTCTACGATTGGACGTGCGGAGGCGAGGTGGTCGCCTCCTGCGGACGTCTTCAACCCACGGCGGCGCTTGGGAGTGTGAGCGGTGAACCGGAATTCCCTATTCCGGTTCAGGCGCGCGCGCGATCGGAGGCGCCATGGCATCGAAGTGCTTCAAGGGCATGAGCCTCTTCACCGAGGCCGGCGCCCGCAAATATCTCTCGCAGGCCGAGCGCGCTCGGTTCCTGGCCGCGCTCGAAGTGTTGGCGACGCCGCAGGACCGCAGCTACTGCGAGATGGTGTTCTGGACCGGCTGCAGGCCCTCGGAAGCGCTGTCCTTGCGCGTGGAGCAGCTCGATCTCGAGGAGGCCTCGGTGGCGCTGCGCAGCCTGAAGAAGCGCGGGGATCTGCGCGGACGGCACTACCGCGTGGTGCCTCTGCCGCGCGGCTTCGCCGAACGGCTCGACGCGGTGCACGATGTGGGCCTGCGTCAGGCCGCGGGATGCGATGCGCCGATCTGGACCATGTCGCGCTCGACGGCCTGGCGTCGCATGCATGAGGTGATGCGGGCGGCCGGCCTCAGCGGCGCCAAGGCCTGCGCGAAGGGCCTTCGGCACTCCCTCGGCGTGACCGCGGCCCTCAACCACGTTCCGGAAACCCGCATCAAGGCCTGGCTCGGCCACGCCTCGCTCGCCACCACCGAGATTTATCTCGACGTCGCCGCGCCCGAGGATCGGCGGCTCGCAGAGCGCATGTGGCATGCGGACGAGGCGGATGCGCCCACGTGATCAGCGGCATCTTCAGGGAGCCGCTCGGCGCCCCCCCAAAAAGGAATGTTGGCCGACGCAGCTTGGCGTCGGCCTTCGCCTCGCATCTTCCTCAGTCGCCGGCCCACCGCCAGCGCCCGGAGGCGTCGCGGCAACTGATGCGCGACGACGGGCCCTCGGCGCCGCAGAGGCGCGCGACCCGGCAGCTGCGTCCTTCGATCGAGACGGGCGGGCTCTCCCAGTCGGGCGTGCAGGCGTCGCCTTCGCGGGCGACCATGCCGCGGCCATGACGCCAGCCAGCTTCCACTTCGACGCGGCGACGCGAACGCTTGGGGTGGCGCTTGCCATGGGTCTCGTTGAGATCCTCGGTCCAGATCAGCGCCTGCTCCAGCGTCGCGCCCAGACGCGCCAGCGCCGTGCCCGCGAAGAAATCCGCTTCGAGTTCGGCGGCGTGAGGCGAGCGGCCGTCGTCGTCGTAGATCGCCGTGTGCGAGGCCAGATGATGGGCGATCTCGTGCCCCATCAGGCCAAGGCCGCGCCAATCCGTCTCCCAGGCCGAGAAGTGGAATTCGTCCTCGTCGTAGACGATGTAGCGGCGGCCGTCGCGGATCGTGGCGAAGCCGCCGACCTTGCGGTTGAATTTGCCTTGCAGCACTTCGAAGTTCGGCTGCAGGCCGACGGTGTCGAGGATCAGCTGCACGGCGAGCTTCGCCGCGCGCGGGGCTTCGGTGACCTGGTCCGCCCATTTGAATTCGGGCCAGCTCTTGAGGGCGCAGAGCACGCCCTCGGGCCGCCGCCCAGCCGTTTGGGTGGCGGCGGCGGGCCTGGCGAGGGCGGCCAGACCGCAAAGGCAGACGGCGCGGCGGGTGAGGGTCATGCGGGGCTCCTGTCTTGTTGTTCAGTCGCAGACGACGAGACCGCCGGGCAGCGTCGCGCAGCCGGTCTTGTCGGTGAGATCGGGGGCGGGTTCGGGGGCGATCGCCATCTCCGCGGACGGCGACCAGAGGAGCGCCGTCAGAGGATCCAGCACGGAGAGCGCGACGTTGAGCCCGATCACCGCGCTCACCGTCACGCAGATCAGCCCGGCCAGCGCCGACGGCGCCGCCCGGACCCAAAAACCAGCGAGATCACGCATCGTCATCCTCCCTCGGCTCGGGCTCGGCCTTGCGCCGGTCCTCGACCAGCGCCCGACGGCCCATGGCGGCGTCCACCGCGCGGGTGACGG
>JBCBYE010000400.1:0-4599 GCA_039816075.1 Pseudomonadota bacterium
CATAGATGACCTGGGTGATCGCGAGGCCATTGTCGCCCGGATAGGCCTGCCAGTCGCGCAGCAGCGGAAGCTGGCGGACAGCCGTCTCCTTGTTCGGGTTCTCGGTATAGAAATCCGCGAGGATGATCTCGTTGGCGGCCTTGTTCGGCGGCATGTAGCCGGTGGTGCGCGCCACGTCCGCCGCGCCCTCGCCCGAGGTGATGAACTTCAGCCAGCGCCAGGCGGCGTCGAGCACCTTGGGGTCCTCGCTGTCGGAGACGAGCATGGCCGAGTTGCCGCCCGCCGGCAGGCCCTTGGGCGCGCCGTCGAGGCCGGGGAACTCGTTGGTCATCAGGGTGAAGTCGCCCTGCGCCCGCTCCACCGCGCCCAGCGCCGAGGTGGACCAGTACATCATCGCGATCTCGCCGGCCGAGAAGGACGCGAGCGCCGCCTTCCACTCCAGGTTCTGCATGTCGCAGCCGCGGAAGATGCCGTGCATCGTCTCCAGCGCCTTCAGGCCCTCCGGCTCGTCCAGCTGGAAGTCGGCGCCGATGACCGTGGGCTTGTCCTGGGACCACATCAGGGCCTGCAGGAACCAGTTGCCGGTGATGTTCCAGCCCCAGAAAACCGGGTTCTTGACGCCGGCCTCGCGCAGCTTGCCGCAGACCTCGACCACCTCGTCCCACGTTTCGGGCAGGCTGTCGGCGTCGAGGCCGGCCTGCGCCATCAGGTCCATGTTGTAGTAGCCGACCGGCAGAGAGACGGAGAAGGGCAGCCCGTGCACCTCGTCCTCGAAGGTGCCGAGGTCGAGCATGGCCTGGTGGTAGCCGTCCTTGGCGAAATCGGCCTCCTGCGCGATGAACGGCTCGAGGCTTTTGGCGATGCCCTTTTCGACCAGGATCGCCTGGCGGTTCAGGCCCTGCATGGTCACGTCGGGCAGATCGCCGGCGACGGCCTCGCGCAGGATGGTGTTGGTGCCGTCCTCGTAGGACTCGTAGGTGGCGCGGAACTTCACTTCCACGTCCGGATTGGCCTCGTAGAACTTGGGCAGGACCTTTTCGTAGGTCACGTCGAAGAGGTGCGAGTAGGGGTAGGCGAACTCGATGACCGTCTTTTCCTGCGCGAACGCGCCGGAGGCGACGAGCGCGAGGGCCATTGCGGCGGTGGTGCGGAGCATTAGCTTTCTCCCGTCAGCTGTTGGGGGCGCGGGCGCGTTTGCCGACCCGATCCGCGCCGTCGATGATCCCTTGCGGGATGGCTGCGTCCGGCGGGGAGCCGTTGCGGCTCCTCGCCGGCTCATTTCATGCCGCTCAGCGTGATGCCTTCGATGAAGCGCCGCTGGGCGATGAGGAAGGCGACGATCAGCGGCGTGACGATCACCGTCGCCGTCGCCATCATCGGCCCGAAATTGTCCCCGTCCGCGTCGCCCTTGAACTCCCGCAGGCCCAGCGGCGGGGTGAACAGGTCGCGGTTGCCGGTGATGACGATGCGCGGCCAGAAATAGTCGTTCCAATGCGCCACGACCGAGAAGATCGCGAAGGCCAGCAGCGCCGGCACCGCGGTGGGGAGCATCACGCGCCAGATGATCGAGAATTCGGTCATCCCGTCCATGCGCGCCGCGTCGATCAGGTCGTCCGGCACGGTCATGAAGAACTGGCGCATCAGGAAGATGCCGAAGACGGATATGGTCCACGGCACGACCAGCGCCGCATAGCTGTTGGTCAGCCCGATCTTGGAAAGCATGATGTAGAGCGGCAGCGCGATCGCATGCACCGGGATCAGCAGGCAGAAGAGGACCAGCGCGAACACCAGGTCCCGCCCCCAGAACCGCATCTTGGCCAACGCATAGGCGCAGGGCAGCGCGACCAGCACCTGGATGAAGAAGATCGAGGCGGTGACCACCACGCCGTTGAACATGTAGCGGAGCAGCGGCGCTTTCTCGAACGCGGTGACGTAGTTGTAGATGGCGGGCGTGACCATGCAGTCCTCGGGCGCGTTGCCGAGCTTGACGCAGAAGTCGTCGCGGAACGGCTCCTGCGCGCCGAACCAGCCGCCCGTGCCCTGCATGATCTCGCCCGGACTTTTGAGGCTGTACGAGACCATGACGTAGAAGGGCAGGATCACGATCAGCGCGCCGAGGATGAGTACCGCGTGCTTGATCGCCTCGCCGGTGGAAAAGCGCAGGGCGACGGGGTCCGACGCCTCGGCGCGCGGCAGGGCGGCGTCCGTCATGAGTAATGCACCCGCTTTTCCACCAGCCGCCGCTGAACCAGCGTCAGCACCATCACGAAGCCCAGAAAGACCACGGTGATCGCCGCGCCGATGCCCATCAGGTTCTGCTGAATCGCCTTCTCGTAGATGGCGAACATCATCACGTAGACGCTTTTCGACGGTCCCCCGCCCTGCGGGTAGAACGCCTCCACCGTGTCGAAGACCTGAAAGCTGCGGATGATGCTGATGGTCACGACGAAGACGGTCGTGGGCCCGAGCATCGGCCAGGTGACCAGCCGAAACCGCTCCCACCCCGACTTGGCGCCGTCCATCTCCGCGGCATGGTAGAGTTCTCGCGGGATGGAGGTCAGCCCGGCCAGATACAGGACCATGTTGAAGCCGAAGCCCTGCCACACGCCGATGAAGGCCACCGTCCAGATCGCCGTGTCGCGATCGGTCAGCCAGAGCGGGAAGGTGCGCTCGCATCCCGCGCGCCAGAACTCCAATCGCTCCAGCGCCGTGCCGCAACCCATCTCCAGCGTGCGGTTGACGATGCCGATGGTGGGGTGCAGCGCGAACTCCCAGACGATGGCCATGGCCAGCAGGGCGGCCATCACCGGCAGGAAGTAGATGGTCTTGTAGAGGTCGCCCCAACGCTTGAGGCTGCTGATCAGCAGCGCGGCGCCCAGGCCCAGCGCCATGGAAAGCGGCACCACCACGCCGACATAGCGGAAGGTCGCGCCGAACATCTTCTCGTAGGTGGAGCGGGTGAAGATCCGCTCGTAATTCTTCCAGCCCACGTAGTCGTAGCCGGACCCGCCAAGCGAATAGTCCGTGAAGCTCAGCCAGCCGGCGATGCCGATGGGCAGCAGCAGGATCAGCACCATCAGCGTCAGCGCCGGCGCGATGAACCACAAATGCGCGGTCGAGCGCGGCATCAGGCCACCCGGCTTTCATCGGTGCGGGCCGGCGCGGGCGCCTGGACGAAGCGCAGGCGGGCGCCCGAAGGGGCGAAGACCATGGCCTCGCCGCGCCGGCGGCCGATGCGCACCGGCGCGCCGACGCCCAGCGCCGCGGCCTCCGCCGGCAGGGCGCGCGCCACCACGCGGTGCTCGCCCGCAGCGATGGCCGCATGCAGGTAGACGTCGGAGCCGAGATGCTCGGCATGCACGACCTGGCCGTCGATCCCGTCGGGATCCGACGCGTCGACCAAGGCCAGATGCTCCGGCCGCAGACCCACGGCCACCGGCCCCGGCGGCGCGGCGATGAAGCGGGACAGCGGCGCGCCGAGGCAGAACGCGCGGCCTGCGCCGTCGATCTCCCCCGGAAGGACGTTGATCTTGGGGGAGCCCACGAACTCCGCCACCGCCAGCTCCGCCGGATCGTCGTAGACGGTCTGCGGGGCGTCGATCTGAAGGATGCGTCCGTCCATCATCACCGCCATGCGGTCGGACATGGTCAGCGCCTCGGCCTGGTCGTGGGTGACGTAGATGAACGTCGCCCCCAGATGGCGATGCAGCTCCGCAAGCTCGGCGCGCATGTGCACGCGCAGGGCGGCGTCGAGGTTCGACAGCGGCTCGTCCATCAAGAAGGCCGCGGGCTTGCGCACCATGGCCCGGCCCAGGGCCGCGCGCTGGCGTTGCCCGCCCGACAGCTGCCCGGGCTTGCGGCCCAGCAGCGCCTCGATCTTCAGCACCTCCGCCACATCCTGCACCTGGGCGGCGAGCGCCCGTCGCTTGGCGCGGCTCAGCAGCGGGCCGATGAACGGCAGACGCTCCCGCGCGCTCAGATCGCGCAGCTTCAGCGGCGTCAGCATGTTCTCGGCCACCGTAAGATGGGGGTAGAGCGCGTAGGACTGGAACACCATGGCGAGGTTGCGGTCCGCCGCCCTCACGCCGTCCACGCGCCGGTCGCCGATATGCACCTGCCCGGCCGAGGCCCCCTCCAGCCCCGCGATGATGCGCAGCAGGGTGGACTTGCCGCAGCCGGAGGGGCCGACCAGGGTCAGGAACTCGCCATGAGCGACATCGAGATCGATGCGCTCCAGCACGCGCGCGTCGCCGAAGCTTTTCTCGATGCCGGATATGGTGATCGAGGCCATGACGCCCTCCACGAATCTCAGGCCTCAGGCTGGGGCGTCACGGGCACGTCTTGATGACGCGTTATCAGCAGACCTAATGCCCCCCTGACTCCGCCTCGGTCGCATGAAGCCCAGCCCGTATCAGATCGCCGCCTTCACCGAGGCCGCGCGCCAGCGCAGCTTCTCGCGCGCGGCCAAGGCGCTGGGCCTGACCCAGTCGTCGATCACGCAGCATGTGGCGAAGCTGGAGCGCGCGGTGGGCGCGCGGCTGTTCCTGCGCCGTCATGACGGCATCGAACTGACGCGCGCAGGGCGGGAGCTGTTTCAGG
>JBCBYE010000353.1:0-5114 GCA_039816075.1 Pseudomonadota bacterium
GACGGCCGCGGCGGCGGCGGAGTACGGCGACCTGGCGGGCGACGGGCGCGACAGCGGCTACGGCGCGGCGGCCACGCTGCACATCGAGTTCTGAGCCCCGGCGGTCAGCCCCGGCGCGCGGCGGCCTTTGCGTAGACCTCCAGCGTGGCGCGCTCCATCGCCTCGAGGCTGAAGCGCTGGAGCACGCGAGCGCGGCCGGCGACGGACATGTGGGCGCGCTGGCTCTCGTCGAGCTCCAGTGCCCGGTGCACCGCCTCGGCCAGCGCCTGCGGGTCGCCGGGGGCGTAGCGAAAGCCGGTGCGGCCCTCGTCCACCGTCTCGCGCGCGCCGCCGTGATCGGAGGCGACGACGGGCCGGCCCATGGCCTGCGCCTCGGCTGCGACGCGTCCGAAGGCCTCCGGCTCGATTGAGGCCGAAACCACGACCGAGGCGAGCTTGAACGCCGCGGCCATGTCGTCGCAATGCCCGCCCAGCGCGACGCAGCCGTCGAGGTTCTGGGCGCGGATGCGCTTGCGCAGCCGCTCCGCATAGGCGCCGTCGACGTCGCCGCCGACCATGAGAAAGACGAAGTCCTCTCGGCCGCGGATCGCGCGCAGCCGGGCGGCGGCGTCGATGAAATGCGCCTGGCCTTTCCAGCGCGTCAGGCGGCCGGGCAGCATCACCACGGGGCGCGGGGTTTCGATCAGGCCCCAGCGCTCCGCCAGGCCTGCGGCGCGCTCGCCGCTGACGGCGCCTTCGTCGAAGGCGGCGAGGTCGACGCCGCGCGGGATGGTCACGACCTCCGCCCCCGGATGGCGGCCGGCGATCAGATCGGCGACGAACCAGGACACCGCGATGGTGGGCCGGCCCCGGGCCATGACGGCGTTCCACAGGCGTTTGCCCGGAAAGGTCTCTCGGTAGAGGCCATGCCAGGTGGTGACGAACGCGGCGGCCGTGGCGCGCGCCGCCATCCAGCCCGCCCAGCCCGGCGCGCGGGAGCGGGCGTGAATCACGTCCACCCGCTCTTCGAAGACCAGCCGCTGCAGCGCCTTGGCGCCGGCGCGCAGACCCCAGGGCGTCTTGGCGCCGATGTCGAGGCGGATCAGCTCGCCCCCCGCGCGGGCCAATGCGCCCTCCATCCGGCCGCCGCGGCTGGCCACCAGGGCGCGCGCGCCGGCCCGGGTCAGGGCGCGGGCGATGTCGACGGTGCCCCGCTCCACCCCGCCGGCGTCCAGCGACGGCGTCAGCTGCAGCACCGTCAGACCCTTGACGTCGAGCGCGGCGCCCGACGACGCGCGGGGCTCGACATCGGCGGGCGCGCGGGTAGGGTCGCCGCCGGGCGCGCCTGCGCCGACTCCGTCCCCGCCGATCGACATGGGTTCCATGACCGCCTCCCCCGACCCCGAGTTCCTCCTCCTCGAGGACGGCCGCCGCATCGCCTACCACGCGACGCCCGCTTCGGGCCAGCGTCCCGGCGCGCCGGGCGTCGTGTTCCTGGGCGGCTTCCGCTCGGACATGACCGGGACCAAGGCGATGTTCCTGGAGGCGGCGTGCCGCCGGCGGGGCCTGGCCTTCATCAGGTTCGACTACACCGGCCACGGCGCAAGCTCGGGCGATTTCGAGGCGGACGGGTGCATCGGGCAATGGGCGCGGGACGCTCAGGACGCCGTGACGCGGCTGACCGAGGGGCCGCAGGTGCTGATCGGCTCCTCCATGGGCGGCTGGATCTCGCTGCTGCTGGCCAAACGCCTGCCGGAACGGGTCGCGGCGCTGATCGGCATCGCCGCGGCGCCCGATTTCACCCAGGACGGGATGGAGGCGGGGTTCGACGCGGCGCAGCGGGCGGAGATGGCGGCGACGGGGCGCGTCGCCCTGCCCTCGGACTATTCCGACGAGCCCTACGTGATCA
The DNA here is from genome assembly GCA_039816075.1 of Pseudomonadota bacterium. GTDB lineage: Bacteria > Pseudomonadota > Alphaproteobacteria > Rhodobacterales > Rhodobacteraceae > Albimonas. The sequence continues at coordinate 1,889 of JBCBYE010000353.1, forward strand.
CCGCCAAGCTGATCGACGACGGGCGCGAGCACCTGGTGCTTCGCGAGCCGCTGCCTCTGCCCTTTCCGGTACGGCTGCTGCAGGGCTCCGCCGATGTGGACGTGCCGCAGGAGCGGGCGCTGGCGATCCTGGCCCATGCGGACTGCCCCGACCTTCGGCTGCAGCTGGTCAAGGGCGCCGATCACCGGTTTTCCGAGCCGCGCGAACTGGCGATCCTGGAGGCGACGCTGGACGAGGTTCTGGCCGCCGGCGCGCCATGACCGTCGCGCTGCGCCAGGTAGGGCGGGAGGCGTGGGACGTCTTGCTGCCGATGATGCAGGGCCTGCAGGCCTATGAGCTGACGATCGAGCCCAACCGCCTGCCGCCGGAGGAGATCGGACCGCATCTGAAGCATCTGTTGGATGCGGCGGAGCGGGAGGACGGCTTCGTCCTGCTGGCCGAGGACGACGGCGGCGCGGCGTTGGGATTTCTGATCGGCGTCCCGCTGGAGGAATCCGGCGACTACGTTCTGCCGGAAAACCGACGCTATGGCCTCGTGACGGACCTTTTCACCGCGCCTCAGGCACGCCGAAAAGGGGTTGCGCGGGCCCTGCTGGCCGAGGCGGAGCGGCGCTTCGCCGCCAAGGGTCTGAGGCGCATGGAGATCGGCGCCCTCGCCGGCAACGCGCCGGCCCGCGCGCTTTACGCCGAGGTCTTCGGCGCGGAGAGCGCGGTGATCTACGCCAAGCCCCTGCGGCGCGACCCTGCGCGGCGTTAACGCACCCTGACCGCAGGGCCGCGAATCCGGTTGCCCTTCCCCCGCCCACGCGGCAGTTTGACCGGGCCTTGAGACAAGGGCTACGGGAAGCCCAAGGGGGAGGCGCAGGGAGATGACCACGGCCATGAGCCGGGAGCTTGGCGGGGCTGACGCCGGGCCGGCGGAGCCTCGCGGCCCGGCCCGCGCGCCTCTGTTGGAGGTGGATGGGCTGTCCATCGCCTTCGGCCGCGGCCCGCTGTCCACGCAGGTCGTCTCCGACGTTTCCTTTTCCCTGCGCCGCGGCGAGACGCTGTCGCTGGTGGGCGAGTCCGGTTCGGGCAAGACGCTGACCGGCAAGTCGCTGCTGCAGATCCTGCCCAAGGGCGCGCGCATCACCGGCGGTCGGGCCCTGTTCCGGGGCCGCGGCGGCGAGGCGCTGGACCTGCTGTCGCTCGGCCCCTCGGCGATCCGCAGCGTGCGCGGCGGCCGCGTTTCGATGATCTTCCAGGAGCCCATGAGTTCCCTGTCGCCGCTGCACACGATCGGCGACCAGACGGGCGAGGTGGCGCGGCTGCATGCGGGCCTGACCGGCGATGCGGCGCGCGAGCGTTGCCTGGAGGTTTTCGACCAGGTCGGCTTCCCCGATCCCAAGCGCGCGTGGGAGGCCTATCCCTTCGAGTTGTCGGGCGGCCTGCGCCAGCGCGCGATGATCGCCATGGCCCTGGTCTGCAAGCCCGACCTTATGATCGCCGACGAGCCGACCACGGCGCTCGACGTCACCACGCAGGCCCAGGTGCTGGACCTCATCAAGCAGTTGCAGGCGGAGATGGGGCTCAGCGTGGTGCTCGTCACCCACGATCTGGGCGTCGTCGCCAACATGGCCGACCGCGTCGTGGTCATGCGCAAGGGCCGGGTGGTGGAGGCGGGGTCCTGCCACGCCATCCTGCAGCGTCCCGGCCATGGCTACACCAAGGCCCTGATCGCCGCCGCGCCGGAACTGCCGGAGGACGACGCGCCCAAGATCGGCGCGGTCGAAGACCCGATCTTCTGGGCCACCGATCTCTCCAAGACCTACGAGGGCCGGCGCAGCGGCTTCGGCGCGGCCGCGCCGTCGGTGAAGGCGGTTCAGAACGTTCAGATCGCGGTGGGCCGCGGCGAGACCATGGCCGTCGTGGGCGAGTCCGGATCGGGCAAATCCACCATCGCCAAGCTGATGCTGCGCGCGGAGGAACCGGATGCCGGCGCGCAGGTGGGCTATCGCGGAGCAGACGGCAAGACGTTGGACGTCATGGCGCTGTCGGGCTCGGCGCTGAAGGCCTTCCGCTCCCGCGTGCAGATCGTCTTTCAGGACCCCTACGCGTCGCTGTCTCCCCGCATGGCGGTCATGGACATCCTGACGGAGCCCCTGCGCGTGCATGGCCGCGGCGGCGACCGCGATCAGCGGGAACGAGCGGCGGAGCTGATGCAGCGGGTGGGCCTTTCGCCCGACCATCTGGGGCGCTTTCCGCACGCCTTTTCCGGCGGCCAGCGGCAGCGCATCTCCATCGCCCGCGCCCTGGCGCTGCAGCCGGAGCTGCTGGTCTGCGACGAGCCGACCTCGGCCCTCGACGTCTCGGTGCAGGCGCAGGTGCTGGACCTGCTCAAGGAGCTGCGGGACGACATGGGCCTCAGCTACCTCTTCATCTCCCACGACCTGACGGTCGTCGCCGATCTGGCGGACCGCGTCGCCGTGATGCGCCGCGGCCGGGTCGTGGAGCAGGGGCCCGCCACGCTGCTGTTCCAGGACCCCCGCCATCCCTACACCCAGGCCCTCATCGCCGCGTCGCCGGAGCCGGACATGAACCGGCGGCTGGACCTCGCCGCCGTGGCGAGAGGGGCCGGAGATCCCGAGTCCTGGCCCGAGCCCTACCGCTACGAGGGCGACGCCGCGCCCGACCTGCTGGAAGTGGAGCCGGGCCACTACGTAAGGTGCGCCGCATGATCCAGACGCTGACCCGGCCGCTCACGGCCGCCCTCGCCCTCGGCTTCGCCCTTGCTCCGCTGGCCCTGCCGGCCCGGGCGCTCGATCTGCGCGAAAGCGCGGTCCTGGTCGACCGCGTCGTCGCCGGAGAGCTGCCGGCGGTCGCCGACCGCGCGCCGTCCGAGCCGCTGGTGGTGGATCTGGAGGCCAAGGGGCGGGAGTTCGGCAAGGCCGGCGGCACGATCCGCACCATCTTCACCCGCGCGCGCGACATCCGCTACATGGTCGTCTACGGCTATGCGCGCCTGGTGGGCTACGACGCCGACTACGCGCTGCAGCCCGACATCCTGCGCGACGTCGAGGTGGAGGAGGGGCGCAAGTTCACCCTGCACCTGCGCGCCGGGCACAAATGGTCCGACGGCGCGCCCTTCACCACCGAGGACTTCCGGTACTGGTGGGAGGACGTGGCCAACAACCCCGACCTGGCCCCCGGCGGCCCGCCGGAGCTCATGCTGGTCGGCGGCGAGCCC
>JBCBYE010000336.1:0-5320 GCA_039816075.1 Pseudomonadota bacterium
CAGGCCGGAGTACTTGCCTCCGCCTGACAGGGGCTCCCCTTCGGCACGCAGGGAGGAGAAGTTCGTGCCGGTGCCGGAGCCATACTTGAAGAGCCGCGCTTCGCGGACCCACAGATCCATGATGCCGCCGTCGTTCACCAGGTCGTCGTGGACGGACTGGAGGAAGCAGGCGGGCGGGTGGGGGTGTTCGTAGGCCGAGTTGGACTTCACCAGTTTCTTGGTGAAAGGGTCGACATAGTGGTGACCTTGGCTCGGACCGTCGATGCCGTAGGCCCAGTGCAGGCCCGTGTTGAACCACTGGGGAGAGTTCGGCGCCGCCATCTGCGCGCACAGCATGAAGCGCATCTCGTCGAAATACGCTTGCGCATCGCCTTCCGAAGTGAAGTAGCCGCCCTTCCAGCCCCAATAGGTCCAGGCGCCCGCCAGACGGTCGAAGACCTGCTGCGCCCGCGTCTCGCCCACGATGCGCTGATCCTCGGGCAGCTTGCTCAGCGCCGCCTCGTCGGGAACCGACCGCCACAGGAACGCTGGAACGCCCTTTTCCTTGACCTTCTTCAGGGCCGCCGGGACGCCGGCCTTGCGGAAGTACTTCTGGGCGAGCACGTCGCAGGCCACCTGGCTCCAGCCGGCCGGCACCTCGGCATCGTCGAGCTTGAAGACGATCGAGCCGTCCGGATTGCGGATCTCCGAGCTGGTCTTGCGGAACTCGAAGTCGGCATAGGCGTCCTGCCCTGCGCGCGTGAACCGGCGGTCGATCTTCATCTCGTCACTCCCTCCGCCCTTGGTCGGGCGCGTTTTCGTCTCCGCGGCGTCGCGGAAAGCCAGACACGGCAAGGCCGCTCACCGCGCCGGAAGACCGGGCGGGCGGGACGCCGGGGCGCCCCTCGTTCCAGAACTCTTGTTAGGCAGGGTTTAGCCCCTAGATGCCGGCCCAACCACAAGATGTAGCGGTCTCGCCAGCGCCGCAGACCAGATTATGGAATCCTGACTTGCCGGCAACCTGTTTTTTCATCAAACCTGCACATTTTGCGGTTGACCCGTGTTGGGCCACTAGCCCTAGCGTGAACGAATTAGCAACATTAAGAATCCCTAACTTATCCACAGTCTCGCGACGCAACGCTCAGCCGCGTGCGGACCGCCGATCCCGCCCGCCGACGTCCCGCGGCGCGGCCTCCCGGGGCCGGCCCGCCGCCCGGCGCCGCATCCGGAATCCGACCGAACCGCGTCGCCTTCGAACGCGACCGGCGCGCCCCGCCGCCGCCAGCTTTCGCTGTCGCACGTCGCGACCGGAGGCGCCCGCCATGCTCGATCAGACCCAGGTCTCCCCCGCCCTCGCCGCCGCCCTCGCCGCGGTGCGCGCGCCGATCGAGGCGGCGCGAGGCCTGCCGAACGCGCTCTACGCCGACCCGGCCTCCCTCGCGCTCGATCGGGCGCACCTGTTCCACGCGGGCTGGGTCTGCATCGGCTACGGCAAGGACGTGCCGGCGCCGGGCGACGCCATGCCGGTGGACCATATGGGCGCGCCGCTGCTGCTGCTGCGCGACCATGCGGGCGACGTGAAGGTCTACCAGAACGTCTGCCGCCACCGCGGCATGATCCTGGTCGAGGAGAAGCGGACCTTCGGCGGCGTGATCCGCTGCCCCTACCATTCCTGGTGCTACAGCCTGGACGGCAAGCTGCGCGCCACGCCCCATGTGGGCGGACCGGGCCTGAACGCCCACGACGCGGTGGACCCCGATGCGACGGGCCTGGTGCCCGTGCGCGCCGGCGTCTTCCTCGACTGCGTCTTCGTCACGTTGAACCCCGACGCGCCCGCCTTCGACGACTGGATCGCGCCGCTGCGCGCCCGCTGGGCCGACTTCGACGGCCGCCCCCTCTTTCACGGCGGCGAGGACGGGGCCTTCCATCTCGACCTCAAGGCGAACTGGAAGCTGGCGGTGGAGAACTACTGCGAATCCTACCACCTGCCCTGGGTGCATCCCGGCCTGAACGCCTATTCCCGGCTCGAGGATCACTATCACATCGAGGAGGAGGGCGTGTTCTCCGGCCAGGGCACCACGGTCTACGACCCCAAGCTTTCCGACGACCTGGCCTTTCCCGACTTCGCGGACCTGCCGCCGAAGTGGGACAAGGGCGCGGAGTACATCTCGCTCTTCCCCAACCTGCTGCTGGGCGCCCATCGCGACCACGTCTACGCCATCCGGCTGGAGCCGCACGGCCATGACGGCCTGCGCGAACATGTCGACATCTGGTACGCCGCCGAGGAGGCCGCGACAGGCGAACGCTTCGCCGAGCTGCGGCGGACCAACAAGCGCCTCTGGCACGGCATCTTCGTCGAGGACATCGAGGTCGTCGAAGGCATGCAGCGGGGCCGCGGCGCGCCGGGCTTCGACGGCGGCGTGTTCTCTCCGGCGATGGACGGGCCGACCCATGTCTTTCACGCCTGGGTCGCCGACCGTCTCGGCTGAGGCGGCGCCGGTCCCGTCCGACCCCGCCGCCATCGACGCGGAACTGCGCGCCCTGCACGGCCGGCGAGGCGCCGCAGCCGCCGCGCGCCTCGCCCGCCTGCACGAGGCCGCCGCCGACGCCCAGGCCGACCCTGCGGCGGCGCGCTTTCACCTCACCCATGCCTGGGTCCATGCGCTGGAGGCCGGCGGCGGCGAGGCCGACCGGATCGAGGCGCGGCTGCGCCGCGTCGGCGGGTTGACGGCGGCCCGAACGTCAACAAACGGTTGATCCTTCGCGCGGGCTGCGCCATGGGTGCGCGCAGAGGGGCTGGGTTGCGCGGCGCCGCCTGTCGGCAGCCGGATGCGTCGCTTCCCTCGTCCCTTTGTGGCCGGGTCGACCGCCCGGACGGATCGCGCCGAAAGATCGACATGACCCAGAACGCTCTCGCCCGCATCCTCCCCCTCCTGACGCTTCTCGCGGCGCTGTTCGCGGCCGCGCCCGGCGCCCAGGCCCAGATGCCCGGCGTCTCCATGGCGACCGGCGGCGGCGCCGCGGCGCAAGAGGAGATCGTCCTCGACAGCCCCGAGGCCGCCGCCGCCATGGTCGCGCGCATGTCCGACGAGGAGGTGCGCGGCATCCTGCTGGACCAGCTGACGGCCAGCATGCAGCCCGAAACGGCGGCGGCCGGCGCGACGGGCCCGGGGCCGCTCGAGATCCTCGAGATGGGTGTCTACGGCGTCGGCCGTTCGGTCGTCGCGGCGGTCACGCTGCTGCCCGACTGGGCGATGCTGCAGGGGCGGACGGTGGTTACCTTCGCCGCCGACAAGGGCTTCGACGGCGTGTTCTGGTTCTTCGCGCTGCTCGCCGTCTCCGTCGGCGTCGGCCTTCTGGCGGAGCAGGTGGTGGAGCGGATCGCCTCGGGCTGGCGGGCCAAGATCTCCACCGCGGCGACGCAGGGGGGCACGCTGCGCGACGTGGTCATCGTGCTGTTCCAGCGGCTGCTGCTGGATTCCGGCAAGCTGCTGGTCTTCTACATGGTCGTACGGGCGATCCTGGTCGAGCTGGTGCCCGAAAGCGATCAGCCGGTGATGGCGAGCATCGCCTTCTTCCTGATCCTGATGCCGCGGATCGTCTCGGCCTTCGCCCGCTTCGTGCTCGCGCCCAACGCGCCGCCGCTGCGGATGGTTCGGGCCTCGGACGCCTTCGCCAAGGCGCTCTACGCCAACATGTTCATCATCGCGGTGATCATGGGCGCGGCCTACGCCCTGGTCAGCTTCAACGCCGCCATGGGCGTGCCGCCGGGCGCGACGCGCGCGGGCTTCTGGTTCAACGCCGCGGCCTTCCTCTGGCTCGGCTGGGTGATCTGGAAGCACCAGGCGGATCTGTCGGACATGATGCGCGGCTTCGACGAGGTCACCCCGGCCGAGGACTGGGCCGCGCGCGCCTATCCGCGCTTCGCCATGATCGCGACGGCGGCCTGCTGGGCGCTGAGCGAGGCGCTGATCGCCAACGGCATGGTCCAGCTGCTGCTCGAGGGCGAGCACATGGTGACGCTGGGCATCCTGCTGATGGCGCCCGCGCTCGACACGCTGGTGCGCGGGCTGGTGAGCCACCTGCTGCCCCCGATGACTGGCGAGGGCGAGCTCGCGCAGAAGGCCTACAAGGCCACCGAACGGTCCTGGGTCCGCATCGGCCGCGTCGTGGCGCTGGCCGTCGTGATCACGGTCATCTCCAACGTCTGGGGCGTCGCCTTCATCGATCTGCTGGTCGGCTCGGCCAGCCCGCTGGTCGCAGGCCTCGCGCGCTTCGCCTCCGTGCTGATCGTCGGCTACATCGCGTGGGAGGGCACGCGCCTGTGGTTCAACTCCCGTCTCGCCAAGGAGCAGACGGAAGGCGAGGGGATCGCGGACGACGACGGCGCCGGCGCCGAGGGCGGCGGCGCGGGCGCCTCGCGCCTGTCGACCGTCCTGCCGCTGCTGAGCTGGTTCGTGCAGGTCGGCATCGTTGTCATGACCATCCTGATCGGGCTCTCGAACCTCGGGGTCGACGTCACGCCGCTGCTCGCCGGCGCCGGCATCCTCGGCCTGGCCATCGGCTTCGGCGCGCAGAAGCTGGTGGCGGACGTGGTCTCGGGCCTGTTCTTCCTGATCGACGACGCCTTCCGAACGGGCGAGTTCATCGACATCGGCGGCACCGTGGGCACGGTGGAGAAGATCTCGATCCGCTCTCTGCAGCTGCGCCACCACCTGGGGCCGGTGCACACGATCCCCTACGGCGAGATCCCGAAGATCACCAACTACTCCCGCGACTGGGTGATCATGAAGCTGAAGTTCACCGTGCCCTTCGACACCGACCTCAACAAGGTCAAGAAGATCTTCAAGCAGATCGGCAAGGACATGATGGCGGTGCCGGAGTTCGCCGCAGACTTTCTGCAGCCCTTCAAGAGCCAGGGCGTGCTCGAGGTCAACGACGTCGGCATCGTCATGCGCGGCAAGTTCATGGCCAAGCCGGGCCGCCAGTTCGTGCTGCGCAAGGAAATCTACAGCCGGGTCCAGAAGTCCTTCGACGAGAACGACATCCAGTTCGCGCGCAAGGAGGTTCGGGTGACGGTCGACGGCGGCGCGGGGCTGAGCGAGACCGAGCGCGCCCAGGCCGCCGCCGCAGCCTCCGAAGCCGCCGCCGAGCCCGCCCTCGCCGGCGCCGGCGGCGACCAACGCTGAGACGCGGGGGGCCTTGCGGAGCGCTTCGCGCACGTGAAACCGCCCCCCCTCCCTGTCCCTCCCCCTGCAGGGGGAGGGGACGCCAGCGAGCGGGTTTTGCGGATCTTGCGGCGTTGGGATGGCTTTGAGAAAGACGCTTTTCTGCTGAGAAG
>JBCBYE010000817.1:0-1784 GCA_039816075.1 Pseudomonadota bacterium
ATGGGCGGCGACGAGTTCCTGGCCGCGGTGGCGCGGCCCCGCGGCGATCCCTCGCCCCGCGCGCTGGCGGAGCGGATGCTGGCCTTCGCGCGCCGCCCGCTGTCGCTGGACGAGGACGTGGTGCGCTTCGGCATGTCCATCGGCATCGCGCGCCAGCCGCTGGAGGCGTTCGATCTGGATGCGCTGCAGGTGGAGGCGGACCTGGCGATGTACCAGGCCAAGCGTGGCGGCAAGAACCAGATCCACGAATACGATTCGGAGCTGCGCAGCCGCGCGGTGCGCAACAAGACCCTGTCGGACGAGCTGCGCTGCGCGGTGGAGCGGGACGAGTTCGCGCCGTTCTTCCAGACCCAGCACGACGCGCGCACCGGCGCGGTCGTGGGCGCCGAGGCGCTGGTGCGCTGGCGCCATCCCGAGCGCGGCGTGCTGACGCCCGACCGGTTCCTGCCGGTGGCCGAGAAGATCGGCATCGTCAAGCATATCGACCTGACGGTGATGCGCCGCGCGGCCGAGGCGGCGCGGCGGCTGGAGGAGAAGGGCCTGATCCTGCCCAAGCTGAACGTGAACGTCAGCCTGCCGCGCCTGCGCGACCCGGATCTGGCGGCGTCCATCGCCTCGCTGCCGCTGTCGGCCACGGCGCTGAGCTTCGAGATCCTCGAGGCGGTGTTTCTGGACGAGTTCGACGACCTGACGCGGTTTCAGTTCGACCGGCTGCGCGAGATGGGTGTGACGCTGGAGATCGACGATTTCGGAACGGGGCGCACCTCCATCGTGGCGCTGACGCGGCTGGAGCCCGACCGCATCAAGATCGACCGGGAGCTGGCGCGCGACGTGGCGACGGACGCCACGCAGCGGCGCATCGTGCAGTCCATCGTGGACATGGCCGCGAGCCTGAAGGTGGGGACCACGGTGGAGGGCGTGGAGACGCGCGCCCAGGCCGAGGTGCTGGCGGATCTGGGCGTCGGCGCGCTGCAGGGGTTCCTGTTCGGCGAGCCCTGCGACGAGGCGGAGCTGGAGAGGCGGCTGCGGGGCCTGGCGGCGGCGTGAGCGCCGCGCGGGCGCTTGCCGGCGCGGCTCAGGCGTCGGCGCAGGGGCTTGACGGGGGGAAGAGGCGCGACGTCGCCGACGCTGGCGGGCGGCAGGGCGCTGCAGGGACGCGCCGAGGATCCGGCCGCCGCCGGTCGATCCGCGCAGGCGGGCGCCAGGCCCTGCGCGCGGCGAGGCGGGCGCGAAGCGGTCCTCGATCCGCCTTGCGCGGATCGGCGCGGGCGGATGCCCGCGCGCGCGAGCTGGCTCGCGCAGGACCGCGGCGTTGCCGGAAGGGCGATGCGCGGAGCCGCTTGCGGCCAACGCAGCGGAGGCCGGCCTGCGCAGGGACGCCAAGCCGGCGCAGGGGTTGCGCGTGGGCTCGGGAGGCGATGAACGAACGCCGAGGGCCGAGCGGAGGCGCGGGCGCCGAGGGCGCGCCGTCGCAGCGGGCGAACGCCGGGAGGCCGAGCGGGCGCGAGGATGCCGGAGCGGGCGCGAAACCTGGGCGCAGAGGCGCCGAACGGGGCCGGGCCGGGCGCGAAACCTGGGCGCAGAGGCGCCGAACGGGGCCGGGTCGGGCGCGCCGGCCCGTTCGGCGACAGGTCCGCAGGGATCCGGCGACAGGCGGGAGCGGGCGGCGGCGGCGCGCCGCGGGTCTCGGTCAGCCGACCGGGTCGCCCAGCGCCGCGGCCATCAGCGCGCGGGTGTAGTCGGTCCGAGGGGCGGCGAAGACCTCGTCCGCCGGACCCGCCTCC
>JBCBYE010000606.1:0-2942 GCA_039816075.1 Pseudomonadota bacterium
CAGCCTTTGGGCCGGCGTGGAGAAGATCGTCGGCGACGAGACCATCGCCGTGCCTCTGACCCGCATGGTCGAGCCCGGCCTGACCGAGGGCATGACCGACTGGGTCGTCGCCCACGCGACGCGGCTGCATGCGGGCCTCGACCGGCACATCCACGCCGCCCCGGGCGACTGGAACGACTGGCGCCCGCCGCTCAGCCGCCACCGCCGCGTGGGCGTCCTGGGGTTGGGAGAGCTGGGCGCCGACGCCGCGCGCATGCTGCGCGCGCTGCGCTTCGACGTGGCCGGCTGGTCGCGCCGGCCCAAGGCGCTCGACGGCATCGACTGCCGCCATGGCGACGACGGGCTGGAGGCGGTGCTGCGCCGCTCCGACATCCTCGTGCTGCTGCTGCCCCTCACCCCGGCGACTGAAAGCCTGATGGACGCGCGCCGCCTCGGCTGGCTGCCGCCGGGCGCCGCGATCCTCAATCCCGGGCGCGGTCCGCTGATCGACGATGATGCGCTGCTCGCCGCGCTCGACGCCGACCATCTCAGCCACGCCGTGCTCGACGTTTTCCGGCAGGAGCCTCTGCCCGTCGAGCATCCGTTCTGGGCTCACCCCAAGGTCACCGTCACCCCCCACATCGCCGCCGCCACCCGGCCGGAAACGGCCTCGGTCGTCGTGGCGGAGCAGCTGGGCCGGCTTTCGCGCGGCGAGCCGTTGCGTCACATTGTCGATCGTGGTCGGGGATACTAGTTAGCAGGGCTGCTGAACTCCCTCAGGCTCGGGAAACCCAACGACCGATGTCGCCTTCGCCTTCGTCCCGCAAGCGCGCCTCCGCCTCGCGCCCCCGCATGCTCGTGCGGCGCCCGGTGTGGCAGCGCTGGCGCGCCAATTTCCTGACCGGCCTGGTCATCGTCGCCCCGGTGACGCTGACCGCCTACCTGATCTGGACCGTCATCAACTTCGTCGACGGAAAGATCGTGCCGCTGGTGCCCTCGGTCTACAATCCCGACACCTATCTGGGCTTCCACATCCCCGGCTTCGGCCTGCTGGTCTTCATCCTCTTCACCGCAATCGTCGGCGCGCTGACCAAGAACCTCTTCGGCCGGCAGCTGGTGCTGATCGCCGAAGGGTGGGTGGAGCGGATGCCGGTCGTGCGCTCCGTCTACAACGGCGTGAAGCAGATCATCGAAACGGTGCTGACGCAGAGCAGCGGCAACAGCTTTCAGCACGCCTGCCTGATCGAGTATCCGCGCAAGGGCCTGTGGGCCATCGCCTTCGTCTCCACCTCCACCAAGGGGGAGGTGGCGGACCGCGCATCGGGCGCCGACGGCATGACCAGCGTGTTCCTGCCGACCACGCCGAACCCGACCTCGGGCTTTCTGCTGTTCGTGCCCACCGCCGACGTGGTGATTCTCGACATGAGCGTGGAGGAGGCGGCCAAGCTGGTGATCTCCGCCGGCCTGCTGACGCCTCCGACGGCCGAGGAGAAGGCCGCCGGCGTCGCCGCGCGCCGCGCGGCCGACGGCGGCTCGGCCCGCCCGCCCGCATCGGCGCGCAGGGCCCCGCCGGTGAAGGCGGCGGAGTAGCCGGCGCCGCCGCGCGCCGACCCTAGGGCGACGCGCGCCGGAACCACACGTCCGGCAGCCAGCCGATCCAGTCGCCGTAGAGCGGCAGCCGCTCCGGAAATCCCAGCTCCGCGCGATGCGCGATCCGGCTGACCGGCGCATGCCACAGCGGGATCACGTAGACGCCCGCGGTCAGCGCCCGGTCCAGCGCCCGCGCCGCCGCCGCCAGATCCTCCGCCGTCTCCGCCAGGGTCAGCGCGTCGATCGCGGCGTCCACCGCCGGGCTCGCGACGCCCGGATAGTTGCGCGTGCCCGGCGTCTCCCGCCCTGAGGAATGCCAATACAGCCGCTGCTCCACCCCCGGCGACAGGGAAACGCCCCAGGCGTTGACGATCATGTCGAAATCATAGGCCGCGCGCCGCGCCTGATACTGCGCCGCATCGACGATGCGCACCTGCGCCTCGATCCCCAACGGCTCCAGCCCGCGGGCATAGACCGAGGCCGTCGCCTCCCATCCCGGGCCGCCCAGCAGGATCTCGAAGGCGAAGGGCCGGCCGTCGGCATCCTTCAGCACGCCGTCCTGCACGGTCCAGCCCGCCGCCTCCAGCAGCCGCTTGGCGGCGCGCAGATTGCGCCGGTTGCGGCCCGACCCGTCGGTGACCGGCCAGTCCGGCCCCCGGTCCAGCGCCCCCTGCGGCAGCGCCTCGGCGAAGGGCGCCAGCAGCGCCCGCTCCGCGCCCTCGGCCGGCCCGCTCACGCCCAGCGGCGTGCCGCCGAACAGGCTCTGCGTCCGGGCATACGCGCCGCGGTTCAAGGTGCGGTTGATCCATTCGAAATCGAGCCCGAGCGACAGCGCCTGGCGCACCCGCAGATCGGCGAAGATCGGCCGGCGCGTGTTCAGCACCAGGCCCGTCAGGCCCGAGGGGCGGCCATGGGGGATCTCCGCCCGCAGGACGTCGCCCCGCTGCACGGCGGGAAAGCCGTAGCCCTCCGCCCAGCGCGCCGGCTCGCCGTCGCGGAACACGTCGAGGGCGCCGGCGCGGAACGCCTCGAACCTCGCCGCCTCGTCCTTGAACCACTCGTGCCGGATCTCGGCCAGGTTCCAGCGACCGCGGTTGAACGGCAGGTCGCGCCCCCACCAGTCGGGATCCCTGGCGAAGGTCACGCTGCGCCCGGCCTCGGCCTCGGCGATCACGTAGGGGCCGGAGGCGACCAGCGGCGCCAGCGAGCTTTCGGCGAAATCCCGTCCCTCGAACGCGCGCTTGGACAGGATGGGGCGCAGGGCGAGGATCAGCGGCGCCTCGCGGTCCGGCGGGTCGAAATGGAACCGCACGCTGCGCTCGCCCGTGCGTTCCCAATGGGAAACCTTGTTCCAGACGGTGCGGAAGCCCGGA
>JBCBYE010000737.1:0-2195 GCA_039816075.1 Pseudomonadota bacterium
CTGCGAGCGGCGCATGATGTCGGTGGGGTTCACCGCCCCGGCGGCGCCGGTGAGGATGCCGACGAGCGAGATGCGGCCGCCGATCTTCGTCGCCGCGAGGGAGCGGGGGAGCGTGCCGGGGCCGCCGACCTCCACCACCCGGTCGACGCCCCGGCCGCCCGTGATCTCCAGCACCGCGTCCTGCCATTCGGGCGTGTCGCGGTAGTTGACGCCATGGCCGGCGCCGAGGGTCTTCATCCGCGCCAGCTTGGCGTCGGAGGAGGAGGTGACGATCGTCTTGGCGCCCATCAGGGCGCAGAACTGCTGGGCGAAGACCGAGACGCCGCCGGTGCCCAGCAGAAGGACCGTGTCGCCCGGCGCCGCGGGTTCGGGGCGCATGAGCATGTGCCAGGCGGTGAGGCCGGCGCAGGGCAGGCAGGCGGCCTCGGCGAAGTCGAGGTGGTCGGGGACGGGGATCACGCCGCCCTCCTCCAGCACGACCTCTTGGGCGAGCATGCCGTCGCGGGCCCCGCCGAGGGCGGAGGCCATGGCGCGGGCGGTGCAGGGGCCGTCCTGCCAGTCCTGAAAGAAGCACCCGGCGACGCGGTCGCCCGGGGCGACGGAGGCGACGGCGGCGCCGACCTCCAGCACCTCTCCCGCGCCGTCGGAGCAGGGGATCAGCGGGAAGCTCGGGGCGCGGCCCCGGGGCGTTTCCACCGTGGAGAGGTCGCGATAGTTGAGGGAGACGGCGCGCACGCGCACGCGCACCTGGCCGGGGCCGAGCGCGCGGGCGGGCGCGTCGCCCAGGGCGAGGCGGTCGATGCCGCCGGCGTCGTCGGGGATGCGCCAGGCGCGGGTCATGGGTCGTCCTCCTTGCGGGCGGGCGGTTCGCGAGACCGTCGGCCGGCCCCGCCCCCCGGTTTCGCTTGCCTTTCCGCCCGCGTCGAGGCATAGCGCGCGCACTCTGCGCCGACCCCGCTGGACGACATCCCGGCGGCGGCCGCGACAGGGCGGGCCCGCGGGCCTTTTTCCAATGCCGAACAGAGCCCGAGGAGGCCCCCGATGTCGATTGCTGCCGACCGCAAGGAAGCGGTCATCAAGGACTTCGCCACGAAAGAGGGCGACACCGGTTCGCCCGAGGTGCAGATCGCGATCCTCACGGAGCGGATCTCCAACCTGACCGAGCACTTCAAGACCCACAAGAAGGACAACCATTCGCGCCGGGGTCTGCTGAAGATGGTCAGCCAGCGCCGCAAGCTGCTCGACTACGTCAAGGCCAAGGACGAGCCGCGCTACAAGGACATCATCGGACGGCTGGGCATCCGCCGCTGATCCGACGCCATCGAAGGGCGCGCCCGGCCGGGCGCGCCCTTCGCGCATGTCGGGGGCCCCGGGCGGCGCCCCCGACCCTGCCGAGGCGGCCCTGCCGGGCCGTCCCGCCGCCCGGGCGAGCGGCCCCGACGCCCTCGCCCCCGTCCGTTCGTTTCCTCCCCCGGCCCCGGGGTCGAAGCGTCGCAACGCACCCATGGGGCCCGCCGCGAAGATCGCGGTGTTGCGCGGCCCTTTCGCCATCCGGGCGGAAGCCGCTGGAAGGAAACGAGAATGTTCGACATCGTCAAGAAATCCATCGAGTGGGGCGGCGAGACGCTGACCCTCGAAACCGGCAAGGTCGCCCGGCAGGCCGACGGATCGGTCATCGCCACGCTGGGCGAGACCACCGTGCTGGCCGCGGTCACCTTCGAGAAGCAGCCCAAGGCGGGCCTCGATTTCTTTCCGCTGACCGTCCACTACCAGGAAAAGTATTACGCGGCCGGCAAGATCCCCGGCGGCTTCTTCAAGCGCGAGGCGCGCCCGACGGAGAAGGAGACGCTGACCTCGCGTCTGATCGACCGTCCGATCCGCCCGCTGTTCGTGCCCGGCTTCAAGCACGAGACGCAGGTGGTCTGCACCGTGCTGTCCCATGATCTGGTCAACGATCCGGACATCGTGGCGATGATCGCCGCCTCGGCCGCGCTGACGATCTCGGGCGTGCCGTTCCGCGGGCCCATCGGCGCCGCGCGCGTCGGCTTCGTCGACGGCGAATACGTGCTCAACCCCGAGGTTGAGGACATGAACAAGCTGATGGACAAGCCCGAGCAGAAGCTCAACCTGATCGTCGCGGGCACCAAGGACGCCGTGATGATGGTGGAGTCCGAGGCCTATGAGCTGTCCGAGGA
>JBCBYE010000725.1:0-2234 GCA_039816075.1 Pseudomonadota bacterium
CCGCCGCGGCGCGCCGCCCCGGCGGCGCCCCGGCCCGCGGCTGAGCGGAAAGGGGCTCGCCCGTGTTCCGCCGCCGCGATCCCCTGCAGTTCTGGGCCCGGGCGAGGGAGGTCCTCTCGCCGCGCAAGGGCTGGGCGCGCGGCTTCGAATATCTGTCCAAGCGCATGCAGCGCCTGCCGGACACGCCGCACCGCATCGCGCTGGGCTTCGCCTGCGGGGTGCAGGCCAGCTTCACGCCCTTCTTCGGCTTTCACTTCATCGTCTCGGCCGCCTTCGCGCTGCTGGTGCGGGGCAACCTGCTGGCCTCGGCCACCGGCACCTTCTTCGGCAATCCGCTGACCTTCCCGATCATCGCCGTCGCGTCGATGGAGCTGGGCCAGACCATGACGGGTCTGCGGATCGAAACGCCCGAGGATGGCCTGTCCTTCGGCTGGCTGTGGGACAATCTGGATGCGATCTTCGTGCCTTACCTGGTCGGCGGGTTCCTGCCGGGGCTGGCGACGTCGACCCTGTGCTACCTGCTGCTGCGTCCGCTGGTGGCGGCGTATCAGGATCGGCGGCGGCGCAAGCTGATGGCCCGCGCCAAGGACCGGATGAAGCGCGCCGTGGCCGCACGCCGCGACAAGGCCGAGGCGCGCGCCGCCGCGCGGGCGAACGACGGGGGCGCCGCCGCGCCGGACGGCGGCTGAGCGGCGAGACCGGTTTTCACGCCTGGGCCGAAAAGCGGGGCCCGCCAGCCGAGCCGAAAGGCGGGACGGTTCAGCCGAGCCGCGAGGCGGGACTCGGCGGCGAAGGTCAGCTAGGCTGACGCAAATCAGGCTCGCGCGATGGATCAGGAGGACCTGCGATGACTCTCTCCCACCCCCTCGGCCCGCTTCGGCTGGGCGTGAACATCGACCATGTGGCCACGATCCGGAACGCCCGCGGCGGACCGCATCCCGACCCCGTGCGCGCCGCAAGGGCGGCCGAGGCCGCCGGCGCCGACGGCATCACCGCGCATCTGCGCGAGGATCGCCGGCACATCACCGACGGCGACATCGAAGCGCTGATGGACGCGCTGACGCTGCCCCTGAACTTCGAAATGGCCGCCACGGAGGAAATGCAGGCCATCGCCCTGCGCCATCGTCCCCATGCGGTCTGCATCGTGCCGGAAAAGCGCGAGGAGCGCACCACCGAAGGCGGGCTGGAGGTGGCGCGGGACGAGAACCGTCTGGCGCATTTCATCGCCCCTCTGCGCGACGCCGGCTGCCGCGTGTCGATCTTCATCGCCGCGGATCAACGCCAGATCGAGGCGGCCGCGCGCATCGGCGCCCAGGTGATCGAGCTGCATACCGGCGCCTATTGCGACGCCCATGCCGAAGGGCGGCCGGAGGATGCGGCGCGGGAGCTGGAGGCGCTGCGCGCCATGTCCGCCTTCGGGCACGAGATGGGCCTGGAAGTGCATTGCGGCCACGGCCTGACCTTCGACACCGTCGCGCCGGTGGCGGCGTTCCCCGAAGTGATGGAGCTGAACATCGGGCATTTTCTGGTGGGCGAGGCGATCTTCGGCGGGCTAGACGGGTCGATCCGGCGCATGCGGGGCCTGATGGATCAGGCGCGCATCGAGGCGTTCGGCGAAGGCGCGGCATGAGCGTGGACGCGGCGGCGCTGGCCGCCTCCGCCGCGGCCTTCACCGCCATCGCCGCCTCGCCCGGCCCGGCGATCCTGTCGCTGATCGCGGTCTCCATGGCCGGGGGCGCGCGGGCCGGCGTGCCCTGGGCGCTGGGCCTGGCCGCGGGCCTGACGGCGTGGGGGATCGCGGTGGCGGCCGGGCTCGGCGCGCTGGTCGGGGCCTCGCCGCCCGCGCTGTTCGCTCTGAAGGTGCTGGGCGGGCTCTACCTGCTGCATCTGGCGTGGCGGAGCCTGCGCGCCTCGGCGCAGCCCGGCGCCGCGGAACGGCCGGCGGCGCAACAGGCGCCCGCGGGGCGCCTGTTCCGCCGGGCGGCCGCGCTGAACCTGCTGAACCCCAAGGCCGCCGTCGCCTGGGCCGCGGTGCTGGCGCTCGCCGCGCCCTCCGGCCAAGCGGGATTGGGCGAGGCGGCGTTGGGCCAGGCTGAGTTGGGCGAGGCCGCGTCGGGCGCGGGCGCCGCCCAGCTGACGCTGGCCGCGGCGATCTGCATCCTGCTCGCCTTCGCGGTGAACCTCGGCTACGCGCTGCTGTTCTCGCGGCCGCCGGCCCGCCGCGCCTATGCCCG
>JBCBYE010000067.1:0-11320 GCA_039816075.1 Pseudomonadota bacterium
GGCCTGCGCCGGGCGCAGGCGGTGGCCGCGGCGCTGGGCGATCTGGGCGTGCAGCGCAGCCGCATCATCGCGCTGGAAAGCCGCGGCGAGCGCGAGCCGCTGGTTCCGGTGGACGCGCGCGAGCGGCAGAACCGGCGCGCCACGACCCTGCTGGGCGGCTACGCCATCGCCGGCGGCGGCCCGACCTTCGATGGAAAGCGGGCGCTGCTGGGATACATCGAATATGTCCGCGACGAGACAGAAGGGGTCGAGATCGACGCCGCGGAAGGGGGTCAGGGCGAAGGCATCGCCCTGCCGGAGTGAGCATTCCGCGCCCCGTGGCGGCGGCGCGTGCAGACGAGGAGGCGGGGCGACGGTGGGACGGCCCGGCATGAGCCTGCGGCGCCGTTCGGGACGGCGGCCGCGATGATCCTGCGCCGACGCAAGGAAACGCGCGCCGAGCTGGTCGTCGCCTGCGACGACCTCGACGCGTTTTCGGGTCTGCGCGCGGAGCTGGAGCGCGCGTTCGAACCGGGCGCCTGGGTCGCCGTGGCCCCGGCGGACCTGGCCGCGGCGCTGCCGGCCGCGGCGCCGCCCGCGGCGCTGGTCGCCGTCGCCTCCGACGATCAGGACAAGCTGGACGAGGCCGCGGAGCTGATCGGCGCCGCGCGCGCCGCCGGCGCCCATGTGCTGCTGGTGGTGGAGGATCTGCCCCCGGCCGCCCTGCACGGGCTGATGCGCGCCGGCGCGGACGACTTCCTGCCCGCCCCGGTCGCCGAGGGCGCCATCGCCGAAAGCCTCGCCGCCATCGCCCGCGCCGCCGCGCCCGCCCCGACGGGCGGACCCGGTCCGGCGTCGCGCGACGGGATCGTGATCGCGGTCTACGGCGTGGCGGGCGGGGTGGGGGCCACCACCTTCGCCGTGAACCTCGCCTACGAACTGGCGCTGGAGGGGCGCAAGCCCGGCCTGCGCGTCTGCCTGATGGACCTCGACTTCCAATACGGCGCGGCGGCGACCTATCTGGACATGTCCCGGCGCGAGTCGGTCTACGAGCTGCTGACCAGCCTGGAACGTCTGGACGGCCCGGGCCTGCAGGGCGGGCTCGCCGATTTCAACGGCCAGATGGACGTGCTGACCGCCCCGCTCGACGTGCTGCCGCTGGACATCGTGGGGCAGGATTCGGTGGCCACGCTGCTCGATCTGGCGCGCGGCACGCATGACGTGGTGATCGTGGACCTGCCGCGCACCCTGACCCTGTGGACCGAGACGGTGCTGCAGGTCTGCGAGCGGTTCCACGCGGTGATGGAGATCGACATGCGGTCGGCCCAGAACATGCTGCGGTTCCTGCGCACGGTGAAGGCCGAGGACCTGCCGATGGAGAAGATCGATTACGTGCTCAACCGCGCGCCGGGCTTCGGCGACTTCTCGTCGCGCAACCGCGTCAAGAAGATGTCCGAAAGCCTCGGGATCGAGTATGGTCTGCTTTTGCCGGATGGGGGCAAGTCCGTGGTGCAGGCCTGCGACCATGGCGCCCCGCTGGCGGAGTTCGCCGGGTCGAACGCGTTGAGGAAGGAGATCCGCAAGGCCGCCCGGGCCGTCATGGCCGAGATCGTCTCGGCCAAGGCGGCGATCGCGTAGCCCGCGCGCGCGCCCCGTTCAGAGGGCGCCGGCGGGAGGAGGGAGTCGCGTCATGTTCAAGCGCTACATCAAGGAGGGATCGGCCGCGCCGGTCCTGCCCCTGCCGGAGGACGACGCGGACGGCGCGACCGAGGCGTCGCGCGCATCGCCGCGCATCCAGCGCGTCGCGCAGCGGGGCACGCCCGGCATCGTCGATCCGCAGACCAGCGAGCGCGAGGCCAAGCGCCGGCAGCGCCTGCTGGAGATCAAGGTCGACCTGCACCGCCGCCTGCTGGAGACGCTGAACCTGTCGGTGATCGAGCGGGTGCCCGAGGCCGACCTGCGCCGCGAGATCGCCGCCATCGCCCGCGAGGGTCTGCGCGACATGGGCGTCGTGCTGAACGCGGCCGAGGCGGAGACGCTGACGCAGGAGCTGATGGACGAGGTCACCGGCCTCGGCCCGCTCGAACCTCTGCTCAAGGACGACACCATCGCCGACATCCTGGTCAACGGCGCCCATCAGGTGTTCGTCGAGCGGCACGGAAAGCTGATCCTGACCGACACGCAGTTCAAGGACGACAAGCACCTGCTGCGCGTGATCGACAAGATCGTCAGCGCCGTCGGCCGGCGCGTGGACGAAAGCCAGCCCTATGTCGACGCGCGGCTGGCCGACGGCAGCCGCGTCAACGCGCTGGTGCCGCCCTGCGCCGTGGACGGCCCGCTGCTGTCGATCCGCAAATTCTCCAAAAAGCCGCTCAGCATCGACCGACTGATCCATTTCGGCGCCTTCACCGAGGAGATGGCGGCCTATCTTCAGGCCGTTGTGGCGACGCGGCTGAACGTGGTCGTCTCCGGCTCCACCGGCTCGGGCAAGACAACGACGCTGAACGCCCTTTCGGGCTTCATCGACGACGATCAGCGCATCGTGACCATCGAGGACACGGCCGAGCTGCAGCTGCAGCAGACCCATGTGGGCCGCATGGAGAGCCGGCCGCCCAACGTCGAGGGCAAGGGCGAGGTCAGCCAGCGCACGCTGCTGAAGAACGCGCTGCGCATGCGGCCCGACCGCATCATCGTCGGCGAGACGCGCGGCGAAGAAGTGCTCGACATGCTGCAGGCCATGAACACCGGCCATGACGGGTCGATGACGACGATCCACGCCAACAACCCGCGCGACGCCATGGGCCGCATCGAAAACATGATGCTGATGAGCGGCATCGAAATCCCGCTGCGCGCCACCCGCGCGCAGATCGCCTCCGCCGTGCATATCGTGGTGCAGGTCAACCGCCTGGCCGACGGCACGCGGCGCATGACCTCCATCTCCGAAATCACGGGGATGGAGGGGGAGATCGTCGCCATGCAGGAGATCTTCCGCTTCAAGCGCGAACGCACCGAGGGCGACGGCTCCATCATCGGACATTTCGAGGCGACGGGCATCCGCAGCGCCTTTTCGGACCGGTTCGCCACCTGGGGCTTCGCCCTGCCCAACGACATCTACACCCCCAATCGGAGGCTCGGCTGATGGGCATCTCCTCGGAACCGCTCGTCTTCGCGATCATCTTCGTCGGCGTTCTGCTGGCGGTCGAGGGGCTTTATCTGCTCGCCTTCGGGCGCGCGGCGCGCCAGGGGCGCAAGGTCAACCGGCGGCTGCAGCTGCTGGACGGCGGCTCGGACCCGCTGCAGGTGCTGGAGCAGCTGCGCAAGGAGCGGGAGCGTCACGTCTCCGCCTCCGGCACGCCGTTCCTGTCGGCGCTGTTCGAAAAGGCCGCGCAGGCCAACATCCCCTGGTCGCCCGTGACCATCGTGATGGTGCTGCTGATGGCCTGCTTCAGCGTGTTCCTGGCGCTGACCGTCTTCTCGCAGGCCAGCTTCGCCGTGCGCGTGATCCTGGCCTGCGGCATGGGCTACGGCATCATGTTCGTCTGGCTGCGCGGCCGCGCCAAGAAGCGCCTGGCGGAATTCGAGGAGCAGCTGCCCGACGCCATCGAGCTGATGGTGCGCGCCCTGCGCATCGGCCATCCGTTCAGCAGCGCCGTGGCCATCGTCAGCCAGGAGATGCCGGATCCCATCGGGTCGGAATTCGGGATCATCGCCGACGAGGCGACCTACGGCATGGACGTGACCGAAAGCCTGGAGAGCATGGCCGACCGCGTGGCGGTGCCCGACCTGCGGTTCCTGGCCGTGGCGGTGGGCATCCAGAGCCAGTCGGGCGGCAACCTGGCCGAGATCCTCAACGGCCTCTCGGTGGTGGTGCGCTCGCGCTTCAAGCTGTTTCGCCGGGTGACCGCCATCACGGCGGAGGCGCGCTGGTCCGGCTGGTTCCTGTCGGCCTTTCCCATCATCGCGCTTTTGATCGTGCAGGTGGTGAAACCGGACTACTACGACGGCGTGCTCGAACATCCGCTGTTCGTGCCCGCGACGATCATGGTGGGGGTGATGCTGGCGTTGAACATCCTCTTCATGCGCATGATGGTGAACATCAAGGTGTGACGCCCGGCGGGGCGCGGACGGCAACGGGGACGCGGCGTGGAACGGATCGACCATTACATGGCCCTGCTCGTGGAGGCCTTCGGCCCCATGGGTCCGGTCTATGTGCTGGGCGCGTTCGGCCTGATCCTGATCCTGTCCGTGGCGCCGCTGCTGCTGACCGGGCGCGCCGATCCGATCGAAAAGCTGGGCCGCCCGCGCGACAACCGGGCCGACCCGCGCGCCCGCGACGCCGCGCGGCGCGACATCGCCGCCGAGGGGCTGCGCTACGACCAGGGCGGGTCGCGCCAGCTGGAGGCGCTGGGCCAGTATCTGGAGCCCAAGGACGAGGAGCAGGTCTCCTCCACCCGCGAGATGCTGCTGCAGGCGGGCTACCGCTCCCGCTCGGCGGTGCAGACCTATTTCCTGGCGCGCGCCGTGGGCGCGGTGCTGTTCGGCGTGGTGGCCGCCGCCTACATGCTGCTGGCGCGGCCGGAGGACACCACCTCAAACTACCTGCTGATCATCGGCGGCGCGCTGCTGGTCGGCTACATGGCCCCAAACTACTGGGTGACGCGCCGGCGCGATCAGCGGCGCGAGGAGATCGGCAACGGCTTTCCCGACGCGCTCGACATGATGCTGGTCTGCGTCGAGGCGGGCCAGTCGCTGGATCAGTCCCTGGCGCGGGTCGCCAACGAGATCAGCCATGCCCATCCCGCGCTGGCCGAGGAATTCCAGATCGTCGCGGTGGAGATCCGGGCGGGGCGGGAGCGCTCGGTGGTGCTGCGCGACTTCGCGGCGCGCTCGGGCGTGGGCGACATTTCCAGCTTCGTCACGGTGCTGATCCAGTCGACGCAGTTCGGCACCTCGGTCGCCGAGGCGCTGCGCATCTACGCCGCCGAGATGCGCGACAAGCGCATGATGCGGGCGGAGGAGAAGGCCAACACCCTGCCCACCAAGCTGACGTTGGGCACGATGATGTTCACCGTGCCGCCGCTGCTGATCATCCTGATCGGCCCGTCGATCGTCGACATCATCAACGCCCTGGGCGGGATGCGGCGATGAGCGGCGCGCGGCGCGGCGGCCGGGGCCTGCGCACGGGTTTCGGCGCGGCGGCGGCGCTGACGGCGTCGCTGACCGCCGGCTGCGCCGGACTTGGCCTGAACGACGTGGATCTGGGCCTGAACGACGTGGATCTGGGGCTGGGCCGCCTGCTGGGCGACGACGCGGCTCAGGCCGATGCCGACGCCGACGGCGCCGAGACCGCGGCGACCTCCGCCGCGCCCGCAACGCCGCCCGAAGCGCCGCGACCCGCGGGCGTGATCTCTCCCGCCCCGCCCCCCGCGGCGCCCGACGGCGTGGACCCGGCGGACCATGGCTCGCGCCTGCTCGCCGCCGGCTCCGCCGATCAGGCGGAGCGGGCGTTCCGCATGTCGCTCGCCGTCGACGGCCCCTCGGCCCCGGCCATGGTGGGCCTGGGGGCCGCCTATCGCGCCCAGGGGCGCCTGGGCGCCGCGCGCGAGGTTCTGGAACGGTCGGTGGAGCTGTGGCCGCAGGACGCCTCGGCCCGCAACGCCCACGGCGCCGCCCTGTTCGACGCGCGCCTCTTCGCCGCCGCGCGCAGCGAGTTTGAGGCCGCCCTGCGCCTGACCCCGCCCCAGGACGAGGCCGCGCGCCTCGAAATCGAACGCAACCTCGCCTTCGCGGAGGCGGCGCTGGCCGAGGCCGACGTCGCCCCCGCGCCGGCGCAAGGGCCGCGCATCGCCCCGCTGGGAGGCGGGCGCTGGCGGCTGGAGACCACCGGATGATCCGCTTCGCCGCGGCGCTTGCCGCCGTTCTCGCCCTGACCGGCTGCGCCGGCCTTCTTCCCGCCCGGGTCGACATCGAGGAGGAGCGGAAGCAGGCCGCCGCCAATCCGCTGGAGCAGGAGAGCCTGAACGAGATCATGCTGTCGGTCGCCGGGTCCGAAGAGGCGGTGACCTATTTCCGCGACGCGCTGGCCCGCAACCCCGAGGATGCCGGCCTGCGCCGCGCCTATGCGCGCGCGCTCTACCGCAACCGTCAGTTCGCCGAGGCGGGCTTCGTCTATCGCAGCCTGGACGAGGCGGGGGAGGCCACGGACCTGGACCGCGTGAACTACGCCCTCGCCCTCGCGCGGTTGGAGCAGTGGGACGAGGCCGAGGCGCAGCTCGCCCTGCTGCCGCCCAGCGCGCGCAGCAGCCGGCAGTCGCTGGCCCGCGCGCTGATCGCCGATCAGCGGCGCAACTGGGACGCCGCCGACGCCGCCTATGCCGAGGCGCAGGCCCTGGCCCCGCAGCCGGCGAGCGTGCTGAACAACTGGGGCGTCTCGCGCATGGCCCGGGGCGAGATGAACGCCGCGCAGCGCAGCTTCGAAGAGGCGCTGATCTACGACCCCGAGATGTTCAGCGCCAAGAACAACCTGGCCATCGCCTACGGCCTGCAGCGCCGCTACCGCGTGCCGCTGGTGTCCCTGACCGACGAGGAGCGGGCCGTGATCCTGCACAATCTGGGCGTCATCGCCCTGCGCCAGGGCGACCGGGACATCGGTCAGGGTCTGCTGGAGCAATCGCTGGCCACGCATCCGCAGCACTACGCGCCCGCCGCCGACAAGCTGGCGGCGCTGGGCGGCGTCGGGGGCTGAGCGGGTGGAGGCGGGGCCGATGGAGGCGGGGCCGATGCTGTCCGGCGCGACGGCGGCATGGATCGCGCTCGTCGTGGCCGGGCCCATGGCGCTGGCCGCCGCGCTCTGGGACCTCAGGCGCATGCGCATCCCCAACGCGCTGAACATCGCGCTGGCGGCGGGCTGGCTGCCGCTGGGCCTGGCGACGCTGCCGCTGGACGCGGTCGGGTTACGCATCGCCGGGGCGCTGCTGGTGCTGGTGGCGGGCTTCGCCGTCTTCGCCATCGGCAAGGTCGGCGCCGGCGACGTCAAGATGCTCGCCGCAGGGGCCCTGTGGGTGCCGGGCGGCGCGGCGCCGGCGGCGCTGCTGCTGCTGTCGGCGGCGCTGCTGATCGGCGCGGCCGCCGTCTTCGCCGCCCGCCGCATCCTGGCGTCGCCGGACCATCCGTGGCGCGGCCTGCGCCCGCAGGCCAAGTTTCCCATGGGCGTCAGCATCGGCGGCGCCCTGATCGCCTTCCTCGGCCTCGCGGTCCGGGCGGCGAGCTGAACGAGGGCGCGCCATGACCCTGTCCGCTTCCTCCCTCGCGCCCGCCGCCGGCCTGGCCCCCGCACCGGCCGACGACGGCGCCGTCCCCCTCGCCCCCGGCGGCGTGGAGGCGACGGGCCTGCCCCGCGAATTCATGCTCGAACACGCGCTGCGCATCATGTTCCGGCGCGGCGCCGACACCGTCTCGGCCGCCTGCGACGCCATGCGCCTGTCTCCGGCGCTGGTCTCGGACCTGTTCGGCATGCTGCGCGAAGATCGCCTGATCGTGCCGCTGGGCCAGCTGCACGCGGACATGCGCGCGGAAATGCGGTTCGAGCTGACCGAGGCGGGGCGCGCCCGCGCCTCCGAGGCGCTGATGCGCATGGACTATGCCGGACCCTGCCCCGTGACGCTCGACACCTTCCGACAGGTCGTGGCCGCGCAGTCGGTGGGCGACCACCGCATCGGCCGCGCCACGCTGGAGGCCGCGTTCAGCAACCTCGTGACGCCCGAGGGCATCCTCGACCGGCTGGGTCCGGCGGTGAATTCCGGACGCTCCATCCTGCTCTACGGACCGCCGGGCAACGGCAAGTCGAGCTACGCCCACGCCCTCGCCAAGGCCATGGAGGGGGGCGTGCACGTGCCCTACGCCCTTTTCATCGACGGCGAGGTCATCCAGCTTTTCGACCCGTCGGTGCACCGGCTGATGCCCGACGACGACCCCTGGACCCCCGCAGACCTGATCCAGGCGGAGGCGCCGGATCTGCGCTTCGCCCATTGCATCCGCCCCGCCGTCATCACGGGGGCGGAGCTGACGACCGGCATGCTCGACCTGCGCTACAACCCCGTGTCGCGCACCTATCAGGCCCCCATCCACCTCAAGGCCATCAACGGCGTGCTGATCGTCGACGATCTGGGCCGCCAGCGCGAAACCCCGCAGGCCTTCATCAACCGCCTCATCATCCCGATGGAGGAGGGGGTGGACTACTTCGCCCTGCAATCAGGGCAGAGCTTTCAGGCGCCTTTCGACACGCTGATGATCTTCAGCACCAACATCCCGCCGGCGGAGCTGCTGGACGCGGCCGGCCTGCGCCGGATCTATTACAAGCTGCTGATCGAGCGGCCGGGCCGCGACGACTTCATCAAGATCTTTCTGCGCGTGTGCCAGCGCCGCGGCGTCGAAGGGGCGGAGGTGGCGCTCGCCTACGTGCTGGGGGAGCTCTACGCCCGCCACGACATCGACTTCGCCGCCTATCACGCCGTCTACCTGATCGATCAGGCCATCGCCGCCTGCGACTATCACGGCATTCCGCGCGGTCTCCTGCCGGAGTTCCTCGACGCGGCCTGGGCCAACCTTTCGGTGATCGACAGCGCCTGAGCCGCGGCGTCGGCGCGCCCCGGCCTTCCCCCGCCGCCCGGACGGGGCGCGGGCGCTAAAGCGCGCCGTCCTCCTTCAGCCCGGCGATGCGCGCCGCGTCCAGGCCCAGCCAGTCGCCCAGCACCTCGTCCGTGTGCTCGCCCAGCAGCGGCGCGGCGCGGCGATAGCGGATCTCGCTGTCCGAGAACTTGATGGGATTGGCCACGCCCGGCGCCGTGCCGGCGAGCGGATGCGGCGTCTCGATCTTCATGCCCCGCGCCGCCACCTGCGGCTCGGCGAAGGTCTGCTCGATCGTGTTGAGGTTCGAACAGGGCACGCCGGCCTCCGGCAGGACCCTGAGCCAATGGGCCCGCGGCTCCCGCCCCATGCGCTCGGCGATCAGATCGGCCAGCGCCTCGCGATGGGCGTTGCGGTCCTTCACGTCGACGAAACGCGGATCGTCGGCCATCTCCGGCCGGCCCAGAACGCCGCAGAGCGCGCGGAACTGCCGGTTGTTGCCCACCGCCACGATCACGTCGCCGTCGCTGGCGGCGAAGGGCTGGTAGGGCGCCAGATTGGGGTGCCAGGGCCCCGTGCGCACCGGCGACTTGCCGCCGATGAAGTAGTTCATCGCCTGATTGGCCAGCCAGCCCACCTGCACGTCCAGCAGGGCCATGTCGATATGCTGCCCCTCGCCCGTGGCGTCGCGCTGACGCAGGGCGGCGAGGGTGGCGATGGTGCTGTAGAGCCCGGTCGTCACGTCCGAAATCGCGACGCCCACGCGCTGCGGCCCCGCGCCCGGCGTGCCGTCGGGGTTGCCGGTGATCGACATGATCCCGCCCAGGCCCTGGATCAAGTAATCATAGCCCGGCTGCGCGCTCATGGGTCCAGTCTGTCCGAAGCCGGTGATGGAGACGTAGACGAGCCGCGGATTGATCGCCCTGAGGTGGTCGGGACCCAGGCCCATGGCCGCCAGCCCGCCCTTCTTGAAGTTCTCGATGAAGACGTCGGCGTCCCTGACCAGGTCCTTGATCAGCGCGCGCCCCTCCTCCGCCTTCAGGTTCACGGTGATGGAGCGCTTGTTGCGGTTGGCCGAGAGGTAGTAAGCGCTCTCGCGCGTCTCGACGCCGTCTTCGTCCTTCAGCCACGGCGGACCCCAGTGGCGGGTGTCGTCCCCGCCCTCCGGGTTTTCCACCTTCACCACGTCGGCGCCCAGATCGGCCAGCAGCTGCGTGCACCAGGGGCCCGCGAGCACGCGGCTGAGATCGAGCACCTTGAGGCCGTCGAGCGGGGCGGTCATGGGGTGGTCTCCTCGTCGGGGGGCGGGCCGCCGAAGCGGGCCGCGAATGCGGGATCGAGCGGCGGCAACGCCCCCTCCGGCCCGCCGTCGCAGGCGTCGAGCCAGCGCTCGGACGCGGGCGCAAGGCGCCAGTAGAGCCGGCGAACCGCCTGGCGCGCCGTCTCGCCCGGCCAGTCCGCCGGGCGCAGGGCCTGCGGCAGCTCGGCGGAGGCGAGCGCCGCCCGCCGCCACAGATGGAGCAGAAGCGCCCGCGCGGCCAGCGCGTCCAACGGAGCCGGCTGCGCGGCGGCCCAGGGGCTCAACGCCTCGACCGCCGCGGCGGCCTCCGCCAGGCGCGGCCGCGCGACCGCCTCCGGCCAGGCGCGCCGCAGCAGATCGGGGTCCAGCGCGGCGGCGCCCGGCGGCGTCTCGAACAGGCTGACCCCGGCGGGCCGGGGCGCGGGCGGCGCCTGCGCGGTTTCGGGACGCAGCATCAGGCCGGGCGCGGCCTCGGCGAAGCCGGCGGCGCGCAGCGGCGCGGCGTCGGCCTCCGGCCCCAGCGCGGCGAGGCGCCAGGCTCCCGCCCAGTCCGGCGGCCCGGCGGCATAGATGCGCCGCGTCGCCGCCTGCAGCTCCTCGCGCTTGGCCGCGGTCAGGGCGTAGAAGCTGGCGCGGCCCCGCCGCTCCCGCTCCAGCCAGCCGTCGCGGGCCAGGCGCGACATGGCCGTGCGCAGCGCCCCCGGCTCCACGCCCAGATGCCCGACCACGTCCTGCAGCGCGGCGAGCCGCAGAACGCCGCCCCGCGGCGCGACCGCATCGCCGAAGACGGTGATCACCAGCGACCAGGCCCGCAGCCGGCCCGGCCCGGCGCCGAGCCGCAGCAGCAGCGCCGACAGCGCGTCGGGCGCCGGGCTCGACATCCGGTCCGGCGCGCTATCTGCGGAGGTCGCGGGTTTGGGCGAAAGGGGGATCGGAGCGGTCGCAGACATGGCGGCGGACGGTGGCGCCTGCCGCGCGCGGGCGCAAGGCGGCGGGCCCGTCGCGACCGTGGCGGTGCAGGATCCTCGCGAGCCTGGAAAACCAGGTGGGCGCCGGGTGCTGCAGGCCACGACCCACTGCAGAGCCAGCTCCCGCGAAGATGCTTAGGCCACCAGGATTCAAGTCCGCGCACGAGAAGGACAGAACCCGCCTGCGAAACAACATAAGGCGCGAGGGCGTCGACGCAACGGCCCGCCCCGCCCGTTAACCCTTCGTGGGTTGACCCGCCCCCCACCCTTCGCTATCCCGCCGAGCGTCGCCGTTGGGGAATAGTTTAACGGTAGAACAGCGGACTCTGACTCCGTCGGTCCTGGTTCGAATCCAGGTTCCCCAGCCACTGAAATCACTACTCTTTTTCTCCTGATGAACCCCTTCCACCCGCCCGGTTGGGAGGCTGGTTGGGAGATTTTGTTCCCA
>JBCBYE010000742.1:0-2177 GCA_039816075.1 Pseudomonadota bacterium
CAGGCGGCCCGAGATGGTGAAGCCGTGCTGCATCACCTGGATGATGCGGCCGGGATCGATCCCCTCCATCGGCGCCTCGAACATGGCCTGGTGCAGCTTGGCGTCGAAGCGGTCGCCGATTTCCGGCGCCACGGCCTCGATCGCGTGGCGGGCGAAGGCATTCAGCAGTTCGCGCTGCGTCAGCTCCACCCCTTCGAGGACCGGACCGGCGGATTCGCGCAGGGGGCCGTTCATGGCCTCGAGCGCGCGTGCGAGGTTGTCGTGCACCGCCAGCAGGTCGCGCGCGAGCTTAGAGCCTCCGTAGGCCTGCGCCTCCTTCACGTCGCGCTCGGCGCGTTTGCGGATGTTCTCGTTCTCCGCCAGCGCGCGGTAGAGCCTGTCCTTCAGCTCGTCGCGCTCCGCCTCCACCTCGGCCAGCCGGGTTTCGGGGTCGAGCGGCGCGTCGGGCGCCGCGCTGTTCGTCGGCGCGCCGGCCTCGGGCGCATCCGCCGCGGCGGCGCCGCCCTCGGCGGCGGCGTCGGCGTCGCGGGCGTCGGTCTGATCCATCGCCATGTCACACAGCCTTTCCGCCGCGCTGCCGGTCGGCGACCAGACGGCCCATGAGGCGGGCGGTGTAGTCGACGATCGGCACGACGCGGCCGTAGTTGAGGCGCGTGGGGCCTATGACCCCCAGCGCGCCGATGATTCGGCGTTCGGCATCCATATAAGGGGCGATCACCAAAGAGGAACCTGACAGCGAGAAGAGCTTGTTCTCGGACCCGATGAAGACGCGCACGCCCTCCGCCTCTTCTGCCAGCTCCAGCAGCTCCAGCAGGTCGGACTTGCGTTCGAGATCGTCGAAGAGGCGGCGCATGCGCTCCAGCTCTTCCTCGCCCTCCACGTCGCCCAGCAGGTTGGCGCGGCCGCGCACCAGCAGCCGGTCGGGCGCGGCGCCGGCGGCCTCGCCGGACCAGACGGCGACGCCGCGTTCCACCAGCTCGGCCGCGAGGGCGTCGAGCTCTTCGCGGCGGGCGGAGATCTGCTCGGACACGGCGCGGGCGGCGTCGCCCAGGGTGCGGCCGCGCAGGACGGCGTTGAGGAAGTTCGCCGCCGCCTGCATGGCCGACGGGGTGACGCCGACGGGGGGGGAGAAGACGCGGTTCTCGACCGAGCCGTCCTCCTTGACCAGCACGGCGAGCGCCATCTGGGGAGAGACGGCGACGAATTCCAGGTGTCGCACCGGCGCCTCGGCCTTGGGCGCCAGAACCAGCGAGGCGGTGCGCGTGAGGCCCGACAGCATGGCGCCGGCTTCGGCCACCATGTCGCCCACGGCGGCGTCGCTGGTCCCCACGGCGCGCTCGATCTCCTGCCGTTCGTCCTGGGACACGTCGCCGATCTCCAGCAGGCCGTCGACGAACAGGCGCAGGCCGGACTGGGTGGGCACGCGGCCGGCGGAGACATGGGGCGAGCCCAGCAGACCCAGATGCTCCAGATCCTGCATGACGTTGCGGATCGTGGCCGGCGACAGCGACGCGTCGAGGGCGCGCGAGAGCGTGCGCGAGCCGACGGGGTCGCCTGTTTCCAGGTAGGTTTCGACCAGGTGGCGAAACACGTCGCGGCTGCGCTGGTTCAGGTCTGAGAGCTGCGCGGGTTCTGCGTTCATCGCGATCTGCAACTTGTGGACGCGGGGTCGCCCTCAGTTAGGCGGGCGGCGTCGGCCGGTCAATCGGGCGCATCGCCGCCGCGCCCCATGCGTTGCGGCGTCGGCCGCGCGCTCGTATGACGGGGACGACCCTTCGCCCACCCCGCGAATGCCAGATTTCATGAAGGAGCGCCCCATGCGCCCGTCCGGCCGCGCCCGCGATCAGATCCGTTCCGTCAGCCTCGAAACCGGGGCGACCAAGCATGCCGAAGGCAGCTGCATGATCCGCATGGGCGACACCCATGTGCTGTGCACCGCCTCCATCGAGGACCGCACGCCGCCCTGGATGCGCAATTCCGGGCTCGGTTGGGTGACGGCGGAGTACGGCATGCTCCCGCGCGCCACGACATCGCGCAACCGGCGCGAGGCGGCGGCGGGCAAGCAGTCCGGCCGCACGCAGGAGATCCAGCGCCTGATCGGCCGATCCTTGCGCGCCGGCACGGACCGCGTGGTGCTGGGCGAGCGGCAGATCACCGTGGACTGCGACGTGCTGCAG
>JBCBYE010000225.1:0-6710 GCA_039816075.1 Pseudomonadota bacterium
GCCAGCCGCGCCCCGCGCGGCCGCGTCACGAGGGGGGTCGATCCCCCCGAGGGGCGCACGCCCGGCGAGGGTCCCTCGCGCGCCGCGAAAAACGTGATCGCGTTCGGGGCAGACGCCGTCGGGACGGTTTGCTATCGTCGCTCCGACCGGGGGCCGGGAATTTCGACATGAAACCAATGATCTGCGGGGATGCGGGATGAGCGGCGCGGCGGTGGTGGCGCTGCTGCAGGCCTATGCCGCGCTCGGCCTCGTCGTGGCCGCGGCGCTGGCGCTGTGGGGCGCAGGTCGGGTGGAGTCGAACGCCCGCGGCGCCTGGGCCTTTCGACTGCTGCTGATCCCGGGGGCCGTCCTGCTCTGGCCGCTGGTGGCCTGGCGCCTGGCAAAGCTGCTGCGCGGGGCGGAGGGCGACGCCAGGGCGGGGGCTGGGGCGGGGGCGAAGGCGCATCGCCCGCCGCGGCGGGCGCAGGACGCGGCGGCGCTGCTGCTGGCGCTGTTCGTTCCGCTGGCGCTGGGCACGGCCGCGGCGATCCGGCAGGACGGCCCGCTGCATGCCGCGCCGGCGCTGCTGGAGGCGCCGGCCGAGGCCGCCCCAACTGAAGACCGCCCGGCCGAAAACGCCCCCGCCGAGACGGAATCGCAGCCATGAGCGTCGCCTACGTCCCGGTCCAGTGGACCCGCAACAAGTGGATCTACGACGCGGTGCTGGTGGTCTGCATCGCCGGCTACGTGCTGGGCTACATCTGGTTCGGCGCGCCGGCGGCCGACGTCACGCGCCCGGTGGACGGGGCGGTGGTGCGCATGCGGGCCTGGGGGACCTGCGCCTTCCTGATGCTGACGCTGGTGCTGTGCATCGGCCCGCTGGCGCGGCTCGACCGTCGGTTCCTGCCGCTGCTCTACAACCGCCGGCATTTCGGCGTCATGACCGCGCTGGTGGCCTTCAGCCACGCAGCGGCGGTGCTGGGCTGGTACTACGCCTTCTCCCCCACCCCTCCCTGGCAGGCCGTGTGGGAGAGCGCCGTGGGCTGGGACCGTCTGCTGGGCTTTCCCTTCGAAGCCCTGGGCGTGCTGGCGCTGCTGATCCTGGCGGCGCTCGCCGCCACGTCGCACGATTTCTGGCTGGCCTTCCTGACGCCGCCGGTGTGGAAGGCGCTGCATCTGCTGATCTACCCGGCCTATGCGGCGGTGATCGGCCATGTGGGCCTGGGCTACCTGCAGGACGCCAAGAACCCCGCCTTCGCCGGGGTCTTCGCCGCCGGCGCCCTGGCCGTCGCGGCGCTGCACCTGGCCGCCTGGCGCCGCGCGCCGCGCGCGGCCCAGGGCGACTGGCTCAGCGCCGGCCGCTGGCAGGACATTCCCGACGGCCGCGCCACGGTGGTGCGCACCGGGCCGGACGAGCGGGCGGCGGTGTTCCGCAACGGCGCGACGCTGAGCGCCGTCAGCCATGCCTGCGCCCACCAGAACGGCCCCCTGGGAGAGGGCCGCATTCTCGACGGCTGCATCACCTGCCCCTGGCACGGCTTTCAGTACCGGCCGGAGGACGGCCGCTCGCCCGCGCCCTTCACAGAAAGGATCCCCACCTATCGGCTGAAGCTGGAGGGCGACGAGATCTTCGTCGATCCGCGCCCCAATCCGCCGGGAACCTACGTGGCGCCCCTGGCGCTGCCGATCGCGGGCGCCCCCGCCCCCGGCCCGAGCGCCGCCCCCGCCCCCGGCCCCGGCCCGGGCGCCCCCGGGGCGCCGTCCGAGGCCGGGCCATGAGCGCCGGCAAGGACCCCTTCTTCATCGGCTTCGCCCCGCCGCCGGGCGCGCTGCGGCCGTTCCTGCTGGGCATCGCCGGCGGCCTGATGATCCTTTTCGCCAGCCTGGGCTGGCTGCTCGGCGCCACGCAGGACGATCCCGGACCCGCCGGCTTCCGCTTCGACTGGGGGCGGCAGACGGTGACCGGCGTGCTCGACGCCCATCCCTACCCGGTGATCCACGTTCTGACATCGCAGACGGAGCGCTACGCCCCCGGCGACGCCATCCTCCTCTCCGGCCAGGGCAAGCGCGGGGTGCAGGACCGGGCGGAGGCGCTGCACGGCCAGGTGACCGTCGCCTCCGGCGTGGGGCTCAAGCGCGGCGCGCTCGACATGATCCAGGCGCGCGGCGGAACCAACGGCCTCGCCGCGCCGGAGGGGGAGGCGCCGGCGGGCGCGCTGCCGACGTCCCGGGACCTCGGCCGATGGCGCCTGACAGGCGAGATCTGCGACGGCAAGTGCCTCGCCGGGGCCATGCGCCCGGGCGCGGGGCTGGCGCACAAGGCCTGCGCGGTCCTCTGCCTCGACGGCGGCGCGCCGCCGGTCTTCGTCTCCACCGGCCCCGTGGAGGGGGAGGTCTTCTTCCTGTTGGGCGAGGCCGAGGGCGGCCCGGTCCCGCGAGACCTTCTGGCCTGGACCGCGCAGCTTGTGACGCTGGAGGGGCGGATCGAACGCCGCGGCGACCTCATGGTCTTCCTCGTCGATCCCCAAACCGCGGCCCTCGCGCCATGATCGCCCGGATCGCCGCCCCCCTTGCGGCGCTGCTCGCCGCCGTCGCCGTCTGGCAAGGCTGGGACCACCTGCGCCTGCTGCGGGAGCTTCGCCCCTGGGACGGTCTGGCGTTGTGGGAACTGCGCTACCTCGTTCTCGGCCTCGCCGCGTTCCTGGTGCTGAGCCTGGCGGAGCGGATCACGGACCTCTTCCGCCGCTGAGCCGCGCAGCGCGCCCTGGCGCTTCTCCTGCGTAAAGGGCGTCGATCGGCGCGGCGCCGCAGGCGCGATGAGCGTCGCGGATCCGGTCGAGGCGCTGAGCTTTCCGGCCGTGCAGACGCCAGCGCCGGGCGCCGCCGCGGCCTTCGCCAACCTGGAGGCGGCTCCGTTCGACGGGCTCGAGGCCCGCCGCAGGCTCCGCTGGGAGGATCTGCGGACGCCGCCGGGGGGCGGCGACTTTCGCTCGTTCGACGTCACCGGCTTCGGCCCGGCCGACACGCTGCGCTTCAACGGCGACGGCGCCGCCTCGGCCTACGGCGCCGTCTCCGTCTCGGCGCAGGGCGGCGATCCCGGTCCGCGTGGCGCCGAGGTTCCGTTGCCGGCCGCCGGCGTCCTGCTTCTCGGCGGGGTCGCCGGGCGCGTCGGACAGCGCCGCCGCCGCGGCCGAGCGGCGCGCGGCGCCCCGGCGGCGGCGCCTCTTGCGACTTCGCCCACCGGGCCCCACCTTCGGCCTCCCCGCCGAAGAGGGAGAGGCCCCATGCGCATCAACGCCGACTTCGACCGCCGCGTCCTGCTGCATGCCGATGAGATCGACTGGGTCGCCAGCCCCATGGCCGGTGTAGACCGCCGCCCCCTCGATCGGATCGGGGAGGAGGTGGCCCGCGCCACGACGATCGTGCGCTACGCGCCGGAGTCCCGGTTCTCCGCCCATGTGCATGGCGGGGGCGAGGAGTTCGTGGTGCTGGAGGGCGTCTTCAGCGACGAGCACGGCGATTTTCCGGCCGGCAGCTACATCCGCAACCCGCCGACCTCGCGCCACACGCCGGGCTCGGCCCCCGGCTGCATTATCTTCGTGAAGCTGTGGCAGATGGACCCGGACGACCGGACCCATGTGCGCGTCGCGACGGACAAGCTGGGCGCCGTGGCGGACGCGGCGCGGCCGGGCGTCTCGGTCTCCCCCCTCTTCCGCGACTCGCGGGAGGACGTGCGGATCGAGGCCGTCGCGCCGGGCGCCTCCGCCCCGGTCGAGGCCGCGGGCGGGGCGGAGATCCTGGTGCTGTCGGGGGCGGGGTCCGAGGGCGGCGAGGCGCTGCGCCCCGGGTCCTGGCTGCGCCTGCCCGACGGCGCCGCGCCGGTGCTGACGGCGGGGCCCGCGGGGCTGCGGGTCTGGGTCAAGTCCGGCCATCTGCGGCACGTGAAGGCCCCTGACGGGGCCTGAGCCCCGGCCCGCCTCCCGCCCGCCCAACCCCGGCGCGCCGGGGCTCGGGCGCCGCCGCCCGGGGCGAACGTCCTGTGGTCTTCCCGGGCGAAGCTCCGGGATCGGGGCGCCCCGCCCGGCCGGGCCGGGCGGCGCCTGACGCAGCGCCGCAAGGCGCGAGGAAGGGACAGGTCTCGCCGCCGTCAGGCGGCTCCGCTCGGGTCCGCGCGCCTCACGCGGCGGTCCCCCAGATCGCCTCCGCCGTCGTCACCACCAGCTCCAGCTTGCGCTTCTGGTCGTCCTCGCTCAGGGCGTTGCCCTCCTCGGTGCTCGCGAAGCCGCATTGCGGCGCGATGCCGAGCTGGTCGAGATCCGCGAAGGCCGCCGCCGCGTCGAAGCGCCGGCGCAGATCGTCCACCGTCTCCATCTCGCCGGTCTTGGTAGTGATGAAGCCCGGCATCACCCGCTGCCGGCCCCTGGGCAGCAGGCGCAGCGGCTCCAGCCCCCCGGCGCGGTCCGTGTCGTACTCCATGAAGAAGACGTCGACGCCGGTGGAGAAGATGGCCTCGGCCGCCTGGTCGTAGGCCCCCTCCGCCGCATGGGTGCTGCGGAAGTTGCCGCGGCACATGTGCATGCCGATAACCATGTCCGCCGGCCGGTCGCGGATCGCCTCGCGCATCATCCAAGCATAGCGGTCGATCAGCGCGTCGGGGTCCTGCCCCTCCGCCCGCTTGGCCTCGCGGTGCCTGGGGTCGCACAGATAGGCGAAGAAGATGTCGTCGAGCTGCAGATACCGGCAGCCCGCGGCGTGAAAGGCCGCCACGGCCTTGCGATAGACCGCCGCGATGTCGGCGAACAGAGCGTCGGGGTCGCGATACTTCGCCGGCGCGATGTCCGCCGGCGCGGTGCGGAAATGGCAGCAGGACGGGCCGGGGATGGAGATCTTGGGCAGCGCCGTCGCATGCTGGGCCAGAAAGCGGAAATGCTCCAGATGCGGATGGTCCTCCGGGAAATCGAGCTCGCCGGAGATCGTGGGGAAGATCGGGCGCAGCCGGACGCCGGCGAAGGGCACGCCCTCGTCCCGCTCCACCAGGTCGAAGCCGTCGAGGCCGCCGAGAAAATCGTAGTGCCAGAAGCTGCGCCGCGCCTCGCCGTCGGTGACGACGGGCAGGCCGGCCGCCTCCTGCATCCTCACAAGCGCGGGAATGGCGGCGTCCTCGGCCGCGGTCAGACCCGCCGCGTCGAGCGTTCCGTCCTCGTAGCGGGCCCTGCGCGCCGCCTTGATCGCGGGCGGGCGCAGCAGGCTGCCGACATGATCGGCGCGGAACGGCGGCGTGGGCATGGCGGGCTCCTCCCTTGCGTTTCGCCGAAGGCTAGCCGCTCCGCGCCGGGCGCGCCAAGGCTGGACGGACCCGGGGCGCGGCGGCAGGATCGAGGCGCGGGCGCCGCGCCAAGACGGCCCCGCCAGGGAGGACGCCCGGGAGGACGCCATGGCGGACGCCGCCGATCTGATCCACGGCCACCTGCGGCTGGACCCGCCGGAGGGCGTGCCGCATCTGGACCTCGACCCCTATGACGAGG
Organism: Pseudomonadota bacterium; assembly: GCA_039816075.1. GTDB lineage: Bacteria > Pseudomonadota > Alphaproteobacteria > Rhodobacterales > Rhodobacteraceae > Albimonas. The sequence goes on from JBCBYE010000225.1 coordinate 5,505, forward strand.
CCGTGCTGCGCGAGCCGGCCGCCTGGCACGCGGCGCTGCGCGGGGCCGGACCCTTCGTCTGGCTGACGCGCTACGGCATGTTGGCCTGCGGACGCCATGCGGAGACGGCGGCGGTGTTCGGCGATCACCGCCGCTTCGTCTCCTCCCGCGGCGTGGGCCTGTCGGATTTCGCGGCGGAGGCGCCCTGGCGCCCCCCTTCGATCGTGCTGGAGGTCGATCCGCCCTACCATTCCAAGACCCGCGCCGCGATCCACAAGGCGCTGTCGCCGCGCGCGGTCGCGGCCATGGGCGAGATGTTCGCGGCGGAGGCGGCGCGGCTGGCGCGCGCCCTGGTCGCCCGCGGCGAGGCGGACGGGGTGCAGGCCTTCGCCGCGCCCTTCCCCTGCACCGTATTTCCCCGCGCCATGGGCCTGACCGGGACCGATCCCGCGCGGCTGCTCGCCTACGGCGCCATGGTGTTCAACGCCATCGGACCGGACAACGCGCTGCGCCGCGCCTCCATGGCCGAGGCGCCGCGGATCGGCCCCTGGCTGGCGGAGCGCTGCGCGCGCGACGCCATCGCGCCGAACGGGCTGGCCGCCGCGCTCTACGCCTCCGCCGATGCGGGCGAGATCACCGAGGAGGAAGCGGGTCTGCTGGTGCGCTCGCTGCTGTCGGCCGGGGTCGACACGACCGTGACGGGGCTGGGCGCGGCGCTGCACGCGCTGGCCGAGGCGCCGGACCAGTTCGCGCGGCTGCGCGCCGATCCCGGCCTGGCGCGGGGGGCGTTCGAGGAGACGCTGCGCTGGGCCTCGCCGGTGCAGGCCTTCTGCCGCACGGCGGCGGAGGCGTGCGAGGTGTCCGGCGTGCGCATCGCGGCGGGCATGAAGGTTCTGTGCGTGCTCGCCGCGGCGAACCGCGATCCGCAGGCGTTCGAAGATCCCGACCGGTTCGACATCGACCGCAACCCGCGCAAGCACCTCGCCTTCGGCACCGGCGTGCATGGCTGCGTCGGCCAGGCCGTGGCGCGGGCCGAGGGCGAGGCGGCGCTGCGCGCGCTGGCCGTCGCCGCGGCGCGGATCGAACCGGCGGGGACGGCGGTCTGGCGCGCCAACAACGCCCTGAGGGGGCTGGAGCGGCTGCCGCTGCGCCTGCACTCCGCCTGAGGGGCCCGGCCCCGCGGACGGCGCCCCTGCGCGGGCGCGCGCCCCGCCCGCCCTCCCGCGA
>JBCBYE010000638.1:0-2711 GCA_039816075.1 Pseudomonadota bacterium
CACATGCGCCAGGTCCGTGCGGTCCAGGTAGGACACCGCCAACTCCCGGAACACATAGTCGAGGATGGACGTGGCGTTCTTGATCGAGTCGTTGCCCGTCACGATCCCCGCCGGCTCGAACCGGGTGAAGGTGAAGGCCTGCACGAAGACGTCCAGAGGCACGCCGTATTGCAGCCCGACCGAGATGGCGATGGAGAAGCTGTCCATCATCGCGCGGAAGGCGGAGCCTTCCTTGTGCATGTCGATGAAGATCTCGCCCAGACGGCCGTCCTCGTACTCGCCCGTGCGCAGGTACACCTTGTGCCCGCCGACGACCGCCTTCTGGGTATAGCCTTTGCGGCGCTGGGGCAGCTTGGCGCGCTCGGTCTCGCGGGCGACCTCCTTGACGATGATCTTCTCGACGATCTTTTCTGCGACGAGCTGCGCGCGGGCGGCCATGGGGGCCTCGGCCAGCGCCTCTTCCAGATCCTCCTCCTCATCCTCGATCAGCGCCGCCGACAGAGGCTGCGAGAGCTTGGAGCCGTCGCGGTAGAGGGCGTTGGCCTTCACGCCGAGGGCGTGGCTCAGCTCATAGGCCGCCAGGCAATCCTCGATGGTCGCCTCGTTGGGCATGTTGACCGTCTTGGAGATCGCGCCGGAGATGAAGCTCTGCGCCGCGGCCATCATGTGGATGTGGCTTTCGACCGAGAGATACCGCTTGCCGATCTTGCCGCAGGGATTGGCGCAGTCGAAGACGCTCAGGTGCTCGTCTTTCAGACCCGGCGCGCCCTCCAGCGTCATGGTCCCGCAGACATGGTTGTTGGCGGCGTCGATCTCCGCTTTCGAAAAGCCGAGATGGCGCAGCAGGTTGAAGGACGGGTCGGCCAGCTTCGCCTCGGGGATGCCCAGCGTCTCGGTGCAGAAGTCGAGGCCGAGCGTCCACTGGTTGAAGGCGAAGGAGATGTCGAAGGCGGTTTCGACCGCCGCCTCGACCGCCTCGATCTGCTCCGGCCCGAAGCCGCGCTGCGCCAGCGCCTCGGCGTTCACGCCGGGCGCGGAGGCGAGCGAGCCGTAGCCGACCGCATAGCGCACGATCGCCTCGATCTCATGCGGCTGGTAGCCCAGCGTCTCCAGCGCCGCGGGGACCGAGCCGTTGATGATCTTGAAGTAGCCGCCGCCGGCCAGCTTCTTGAACTTCACCAGCGCGAAGTCGGGCTCAATCCCCGTCGTGTCGCAGTCCATCACCAGGCCGATGGTGCCGGTCGGCGCGATGACCGACGCCTGCGCGTTGCGGTAGCCGTGCGCCTTGCCCAGCTCCAGCGCCTGATCCCAGGCCGCATGGGCCCGCTCCAGCAGGTGCGCGTCGGGGCAGTTGGCATGGTCCAGCGCCACCGGGTTCACGGCGAGGCCTTCATAGCCCGAGGTCTCGCCATAGGCCGCACGCCGATGGTTGCGCATCACCCGCAGCATGGTCTCGGCGTTGGCGTCGTAGCGGGGGAAGGCCCCGACCTCGCCGGCCATTTCGGCCGACGTGGCATAGCTGACGCCCGTCAGGATCGCCGTCAGCGCGCCGGCCAGCGCCCGGCCCTCGTCCGAGTCATAGCCGAGGCCCATGTTCATCAGCAGCCCGCCGATATTGGCGTAGCCGAGGCCCAGCGTGCGGTAATCGTAGGACCGCTGCGCGATCTCCTTGGAGGGGAACTGCGCCATCAGCACGCTGATCTCCAGCGTCACGGTCCACAGCCGCGTGGCGTGCTCATAGGCCTCCGCATCGACTCGACCGCCCTTGAGGAAGGTCAGCAGGTTCATCGACGCCAGGTTGCAGGCCGTGTCGTCGAGGAACATGTATTCCGAGCACGGGTTCGACGCGCGGATCGGTCCGTCCGTCGGGCAGGTGTGCCAGGCGTTGATCGTGTCGTGATACTGGATGCCCGGATCGGCGCAGGCCCAGGCGGCGTGGCCGATCTTGTCCCACAGCTCGCGGGCCGAAACGGTCTTGGCGACCTTGCCGTCGGTGCGGCGCAGCAGCTCCCACTCCGCGTCGTCCTTCACCGCCTTGAGGAAGGCGTCGGTGACGCGCACCGAGTTGTTGGAGTTCTGGCCCGAGACGGTCAGGTAGGCGTCGGAATCCCAATCCGTGTCGTAGGTCGGGAACTCGATGCTGGAAAAGCCCTGCTCGGCGTATTGCAGCACGCGCTTGACGTAGGTTTCGGGGATCAGGGCGCGGCGCGCGGCCTTGATCGCGGTCTTCAGTCCCGGATTGGCCTTGGGATCGAAGGCGTCCGCCTCCGCCCCGTCCCATTCGCGGATGGCGCCGAAGATCTCGTTGAGCTGCTTTTCGTGGGCCTTGGAGCCGGCGACGAGCGCGGCGACCTTCTGCTCCTCGATCACCTTCCAGTCGATGAACTTCTCGATGTCCGGGTGATCCATGTCGCAGATCACCATCTTGGCCGCGCGGCGCGTGGTGCCGCCCGACTTGATGGCCCCCGCCGCCCGGTCGCCGATCTTCAGGAACGACATGAGGCCGGAGGATTTGCCGCCCCCGCCCAGCGGCTCGTTCTCCGCCCGCAGATGCGAGAAGTTGGTGCCGGTGCCCGAACCGTACTTGAAGAGGCGCGCCTCGCGCGTCCACAGGTCCATGATCCCGCCATCGTTCACGAGGTCGTCCGAGACGGACTGGATGAAGCAGGCATGGGGCTGCGGGTGCTCGTAGGCCGACTTCGACTTCACCA
>JBCBYE010000133.1:0-8533 GCA_039816075.1 Pseudomonadota bacterium
CTACGACGCGCTGCGCCGCGCCCCCGCGGAAGGCGGCGCGGCATGACCCCCTTCCTGCTGGGCTGGACCGTGATGTTCTTCGCCGCCGCCGCGCCGGGGCCCTCGACGCTGGCCATCATGGCGACGTCGCTGGCCCATGGCCGCGGCGCCGGACTGCGCTTCGCCGTGGGGGTGGTCTGCGGGTCATGCGTCTGGGGGCTGGTGGCCGGCTTGGGCGTCGCGGCGCTGCTGACCTCCGCCGGCTGGGCGCTGACGCTGTTCAAGGTCGTGGGCGCCGCCTATCTGCTATGGATGGCGTGGAAGTCCTGGCGGGCGGCCTCCGCCGCCGCGGCCGGTTCGGCCGACGCCGCCGCGGCCGGTCCGGCCGACGCCGCCGCGGCCGACGACCGACCCTCCGACGGCGCCTTCTGGCGGCGCGGTCTGGCGCTGCACCTGTCGAACCCCAAGGCCGTCATGGGCTGGTCCGCCACCGCCGCCGTGGGCCTGCCCGCCGGCTCAGGGGTGCTGGAGACGGCGATCTTCCTGGGCGGCTGCGCCGTGCTCGCCCTCATCATCAACCTCGGCTATGCGCTCGCCTTCTCCACCGCGCCGCTGATCCGCGCCTACGGCCGCGCCCGCGCCGCGCTGCAGCGCGCCTTCGCCGCCGCCTTCGCCGCCGCCGGCCTCGGCCTGCTGGCGTGGCGGCCCTGACGCGGCCGCCCGCGCGCCGGCCGACCCTGCCATGATGCCGCCCCTCCCATGATCCTGGGCATCGGTTCCGATCTGGCGGACATCCGTCGCATCGCCCGCACGTTGGAGCGGTTCGGCGAACGCTTCGCCCGCCGCGTCTTCACCGAGGAGGAGCGGTCGAGGTCGGAACGTCTGCGCCGCCCCGAGGACGCCTATGCCAGGCGCTGGGCGGCGAAGGAGGCCTGTTCCAAGGCGCTGGGCACGGGCATCGGCGACGGCGTCGCCTGGCAGGAGATGGAGGTGATCAACCTGCCCTCCGGCCAGCCCCTGCTGCGCCTGACCGGCGGGGCGCGGCAACGGCTGCTGCGCCTGACCCCGCCGGGGATGGAGCCGCGCGTGCACGTGACCCTGACCGACGATCCGCCCTATGCGCAGGCCTTCGTCGTTCTCGAAGCCGTGAGCCCCGGAACCCCCGTCGCGCCGGGGGCCGGCGCGCCCGCTTGACAGGTCCCGGCCCCGCAGCGACAAGGCCCGGCGCTCCCCCGAAGGATCAGGCCCAGCAAGACAAGGACCGGCATGGCGAAGGCGAAAAAGAAGGACGGTCTGGGCGAGCTCGTCAAAACCGTCGTCTACGCGCTGCTGATCGCCGGCGTCTTCCGCACCTTCCTGTTTCAGCCGTTCTGGATCCCGTCGGGCTCCATGAAGCCGACGCTGCTGATCGGCGATTTCCTCTTCGTGTCCAAGTTTTCCTACGGCTATTCCAAGCACTCCTTCCCCTGGTCCATCGGCCCGTTCGAGGGCCGCCTCCTGGCCAGTCAGCCGGAGCGCGGCGACGTCATCGTCTTCAAGCATCCCAGCACGCATCAGGATTACGTCAAGCGCGTGGTCGGCCTTCCCGGCGACACCGTGCAGATGATCGGCGGCATCCTGCACCTGAACGGAGAGGGCGTGCGGCAGGTCCCCGACGGCGTGTATCTGGAGGAGGCGGGTCCGGGCCGCTTTCTCAAGTGCCGCAGCTACGAGCGCCAGCACGAGGAGCTCTTCTGCTCCAAGGAGCGCTTTCGCGTGACGCTGCCCGGCGGGCGGGAGCATGAGATCCTGAACGCCGACGACGACCGCGGGCTGCAGACCGACAACACGCGGCCGTTCGAGGTGCCGGAGGGGCATTTCTTCTTCATCGGCGACAACCGCGACAACTCCAACGACAGCCGCCAGTCCGTCGGCATGGTGCCGTTCGAGAACCTGGTGGGACGCGCCGATCTGATCGCGGTCAGCTTCGGCGGCCAGTTCTGGGAAGTCTGGAACTGGCGCGCCGACCGGTTCCTGCAGTGGATCGACTGATCGCGACGCCCGCCAAGGATCTGGCGCAGCACGCCGCGCGCCTCTCGTCGCGGCTGGGGCGGACGGTGACGCCCAGTCCGCGTCTGCAGGAGGCGCTCACCCATCCCTCGGCCTCGTCCCGCGCGCGGCCGGACAACCAGCGGCTGGAGTTTCTGGGCGACCGCGTGCTGGGCCTGGTGCTGGCGCAGGCGCTGTTCGCCCGCTTTCCCGACGCGTCCGAAGGCGACCTGGCGCCGCGCTACAACGCCCTGGTGCGGCGGGAAACCTGCGCCGAGATGGCGGAGGCGCTGGACCTGGGCGCCATGCTGCGCCTCGGCCGGTCCGAAGCCCTGGCCGGGGGCCGGCGCAAGACCGCGATCCTGGCCGATGCGATGGAGGCGGTGATCGCCGCCATCTATCTCGATGACGGCATGGAGGCGGCGGGCGAGGTGATCCTGACCCTGTGGGCGGCGCGGGTGGACGGTGCGGCCGCGACCCCGACGGATGCCAAGACCGCCCTGCAGGAATGGGCGCAGGCGCGCGGCCTGCCGCCGCCGGACTATCCCACGCTGGACCGCGACGGACCGGACCATGCGCCGGTCTTCACCGTGGCCGCCCGCCTGGCGGGGGGGGAGGAGGCGACCGCCTCCGCCCCGTCGAAACGCGCGGCGCAGCAGGCCGCGGCCGCGGCGCTGCTGTCGCAGATCGAAGGCGAAGGCGAGTCATGAACGAGGAGGCGCAGGACGAGCCGCAGGTTGGGGCGCAGGATGGGGCGGAGGCGCAGGCGGAGCCGACGCGCTGCGGCTTCGTCGCCCTGATCGGGGAGCCGAACGCCGGCAAGTCGACGCTGATGAACCGGCTGGTCGGCGCCAAGGTTTCCATCGTCACGCACAAGGTGCAGACCACGCGTGCGCGCATCCGCGGCGTGGCGCTGCGCGGGGCGGCGCAGCTGGTGTTCGTGGACACGCCCGGCCTGTTCCGCCCGCGCCGACGGCTGGACCGCGCCATGGTCGCGGCCGCCTGGTCAGGCGCCGAGGACGCCGACGTCGTGGTCCTGCTGGTCGAGGCCCATCGCGGCGTGACGGAGGGGGTGGAGGCGATCCTCGCGGCGCTGGACGAACGCGGCGGCGGCCGGTCCGTGGCGCTCGCGCTCAACAAGATCGACCGGGTGGAGCCGACGGCGCTTCTCGCCCTGACGCAGGAGCTGAACGCGCGGCGCGACTTCGCGGCGACCTTCATGATCTCCGCCACCGGCGGCGCGGGCTGCGAGGATCTGATGGGCTGGCTGGCCGACCGTCTGCCCGAGGGCCCGTGGCTTTACCCCGAGGATCAGATCGCCGACCTGCCGCTGCGCCTGCTCGCCGCGGAGACCACGCGCGAAAAGCTGATGCTGCGCCTGCATCAGGAGCTGCCCTACCAGCTGACCGTCGAGACGGATGTGTGGGAGGAGCGCAGCGACGGCTCCGTCTCGCTCCAGCAGGTGATCTATGTGGGCCGCGACGGTCACAAGGGCATCGTGCTCGGCAAGAAGGGCGAGACGATCAAGGCCGTCGGCGCCGCGGCGCGGGCGGAGCTGTCGGCGTTCCTCGACCGCAAGGTGCACCTGTTCCTGGAGGTCCGCGCGCGGCCGAAATGGATGGAGGAGCGGGAGCGCTACGAGAGCCTGGGCCTCGACTTCGACAGTCGGGGCTGAGGCCGATGAGCGGCGCGCGCCTGACCGCGGGCCTCTGGGTGCACGCGTATCGGCATCGGCTGGGGCTGGCCGGCATTCCGGTCTACGTGGCGGCCAAGGGCGACCCGACCGCGGGCGCGGTGCTGGTCAAGGTGGCGCGCATGAACGGCGAGGCGCAGCTTTACGGGCGGGAGCTGACCGCCGCGGGCCGCGCCTGGACGCTGCTGCGCGACGGCGCCGAGGGCGAGATCGACGACGCCGTGACCCGCCAACGCGGCTTCGACCCGGACCTGTGGGTGCTGGAGATCGAGGACGCCGCCGGACGCCATCTGCTGGACGAGCCAGGACTGGATTAGGCCCGCTCGGGCCGCGCCGACCGTCGCGCGGACGCCAGGCCCGTCGACGCCCCCGTCGGCGCGCCGACGCGCCGGGCGTTCAGCTGCCGGCGCCGTGCTGCGCCAGGAACGCGGCCACGTCCTCGCCGCCCGATTTCAGCTTGTAAGCCATCTTGGAGCGCGCCTTCTTGTCGTCCAGGAAGGTGCGCAGGAAGGTCTTGGGGTCGGCCGTGTACTCGGCCAGGTTGGCTTCGTCCCAGACCAGACCCTTTTCGCCCGCCGCCTTCAGGGCGTCGCCGTACTTGGCGAAGTCGGCCTGCGTGCCCGCCGTGCGGCCGATCACGCCCCACAGGTTCGGCCCCTGCTTGCCGCCCTTCACGATCACGTCCCCGGCGTCGGAGACGACCATGTGGCAGGCCCTGCACTTGGCGAACGTCTTTTCGCCGACCGCGGCGTCGCCGGCGACGGCGGGCGCGGCGAGAGCGAAGAACGCGGCAGCGGCGAGCGGGACGGCGGCAAGACGTGCGGCGGCGAACGGGGCGGCGGCGAACGGGGCGGCGAGCGTCATGGGGATCCTCCTCAGGGTCCGATCGGCCGGCTCGTTTCATCGACCGGCTTCGCAACGTGCCCAAGCAAGCCGCCTGCGCCGCGTCGGGTCAAGCGGGATGAGAGCCGATGGCGGAGCGCGGCGCGGCCCGCCGGCCGCGCCGCGCCCCCCGGGCCGGACAGGCTCAGGCCACCGCGCGGCTGAGGGCGCACTGGCTCCACAGCGCGTGCAGGGCCTGGCACAGGTTCTCCACATCCGCCTCGGAATGCAGGGGCGTGGGCGTGAAGCGCAGCCGCTCCGTCCCCTTGGGGACGGTGGGGTAGTTGATGGGCTGCACGTAGACGCCGTGATCCTCCAGCAGGATGTCCGACAGCATCTTGCACTTGACCGGGTCCTTCACCATCACCGGCACGATGTGGCTGGGATTGGGCAGATGCGGGATCCCCAGCGCGTCGAGCCGGGCGCGCAGCTGCGCCACGCGCTCGCGCTGCACCATCCGCTCCTGATCCGACTGCTTGAGATGCTTGATCGAGGCGCAGGCCCCCGCCGCCACCGCCGGCGGGATCGCCGTGGTGAAGATGAAGCCGGAGGAGAAGCTGCGGATGTAGTCGCACAGCGCCTCGGACGCGGCGATGTAGCCGCCCATGACGCCGAAGGCCTTGCCCAGCGTGCCCTCGATCACCGTCAGGCGATCCATCAGGCCCCGCTCTTCGGCGACGCCGCCGCCGCGCGGGCCGTAAAGGCCGACCGCGTGCACCTCGTCCAGATAGGTCATGGCGCCGAACTCGTCGGCCACGTCGCAGATCTCCTCGATGGGGGCGATGTCGCCGTCCATCGAATAGACGCTCTCGAACGCCACGATCTTGGGCAGGTCGGGGTCGAGGCTGGCCAGCTTGAGGCGCAGATCCTCGGGGTCGTTGTGCTTCCAGATCATCTTGGCGGCGCGCGAATGGCGCATGCCCTCGATCATCGAGGCATGGTTGAGGGCGTCCGACAGGATCACGGCGTTGGGCAGGCGCGAGCCCAGCGTGCCCAGCGCCGCCCAGTTCGACACGTAGCCGGAGGTGAAGATCAGCGCCGACGCCTTGCCGTGCAGGTCCGCCAGCTCGGTCTCCAGCTCCACATGGTGGACGTTGGTGCCCGAGATGTTGCGCGTGCCGCCGGCGCCGGCGCCGCAGGTCTCGATCGCCTCGATCATGGCCGAGCGGACCGTGGGGTTCTGGCCCATGCCGAGATAATCGTTGGAGCACCAGACCGTGACCGGCGCGCCGTCCTGTCCGCGGCCCTCGCCCCCGGCCCGCCGCGTGGCGTTGGGGAAGGCGCCCGCATGGCGTTCGAGGTTGGCGAACACGCGATAGTTGCCCTCCTCGCGCAGGGCGTCGAGCTCGGTCTGGAAGAACCCTTCATAATCCATGGTCGCGTCTCCTCGTCGCGGGGTCGTCTCTCATCATTGCGCTGCGCGTCGGTCCGCCCGGCCTTCGGCCGAAAGCGCCCCGGCGCGCCGTGTCGTCTCGCCGCCCTTGCGGGGCGCGCGTTTCTCCTGCGGCAGCAGCCAGCGCCACAGCGCCGCGTCCTGCACCGGCAGAACCATCACCCAGTGCTCCACCAGCGCCAGCGCGCACAGCGTGGCAACTAAGACGAAGCCAGCCTCGGCGCCGCTCCCTGCGGGCGCGGCATAGGCGCGCTCCATACAGAAGGCGGTCGCGAAGTTCAGACCCATCACGCCGAAGGGAAAGAAGACGTTAATGGGCCGACGGCGAAAGAAGCTTTTCAGGTGCCGCACGGCGGGCGGCAGGAATTCCTCGGTGATGTTGGCGACGCCGAGGAACACGTTCAGCTTGGCCGAGATGCGCGCGAAGAACAGCACCGCGAAGGTGTAGAGGCCGAAGCGGTTCGGCTGTTCCCATACCAGGGCGACCAGCAGCAGAAAGGCCAGCAGCAGGCCGATCTCATGATGCGACAACGCGCGCCAGGCGGCGCGGAACCGGTCCCAGCCGTCCACGCCCGGCGGGCATTCGGCGCGGCTGGGGCCCAGGATGACGCCGGACAGGAATGCCAGCTCGAACCACCCCCAGACCAGAATGGCGCAGGAGAACGCCTCGAACGCGCCCCAGGGGCTCAGATCCGTACCCGCGCGCTCCAGCCCGATGACCGCGGCGGCGGCGAGGGGGGCCGCCGCCACCGTGGCGTATTCCGGCCAGCGGCCGGGGCGCGTGGCCAGCCACAGGATCGCGCCGGTGGAAAACCACCAGACGAAGACCCCGAAGAGCACCGCGCCCCAGACGCCGACGGCGCCGGTATCGAAGACCGCCGTCACCAGACCGGTTGCAGACGGACGCTCTCAGGCGTCTCGACCGGCTTCACCGGGCGCACGAAGAGCCGGGCGAAGATGGCGCCCGCGCGGGCGTAGAGCAGGCCGAGACGGGCCTTGCCGACGATGCCGCCCTGCCGGCGCGCGTCGTCCATGGCCATGTTGACCGTGTGCAGCGCGCGGCAGCCGTTCCAGAACGTCTCGTCGAGGTTCAGCTCCACCGGGAACACCTGGCGGCTGATCTCCGAGGTCAGGCGGATGACCTTCTGATCGTAGTCGTCGATGTCGACGCCGACCGCGTCATGGAAGGTTACGCGGGCATGGTCGCGCACCCACATCGTGCAGAACACCGCGATCAGGAAGAAGCGGATCCACAGCTTGTTCGTGCCCGACAGAGTCTCGGGGTTGGCGCGCATCAGCAGGGCGAAGGCCTCGCCATGGCTGAACTCGTCGTTGCACCATTCCTTGAACCACTTGAAGATCGGGTGGAAGCGCTTTTCGGGATGCTTCTCGAAGTGGCGGAAGATGGTGATGTAGCGGGCGTAGCCGATCTTCTCGGACAGGTAGGTCGCGTAGTAGATGAACTTCGGCTTGAAGTAGGTGTACTTCTTGGTCTTCGTCAGAAAGCCCAGGTTCACGCCGATGTCGAATTCCTTCAGCGCGTCGTTGATGAAGCCGGCATGCCGCGCCTCGTCGCGCGACATGTAGGAGAACAGCTCGCAGATCTCCTTGTTCTTCCCGCGGCGCTTCATCTCCTTGTAGAGGACGCAGCCGGAGAACTCGGCGGTCAGTGAGCTGACGAGGAAGTCCACCAGCTCCTTGCGCAGCTCCGGCTCCATGCCGTCGAAGTCGATCTGGTCCCAGTCCTCGGTCTTCTTGAAATGCTTGCGGTTGGGGTCGGACTTCATCTGCGCGATCAGGTCGTCCCAGTCCTCGCGCACCGCCTCCACCGACAGCTTGTCCAGCTCGTCGAAATCGGTGGTGTAGAAGCGCGGCGCCAGCAGCGTCGTCTCCTGCGCCATCTGGGTCGTTTCGTTCTGGCCGGCGATCTGCGCGGCCAGCTCGGCGTTCTCTTCGAGGCGGCCCGCCTCGACGCTGGTCTGCATGTTCACAGCCGAGCCTCCTCGGAAAAGGAAAATTCGCAGAGCTCCATGAACTCCAGGTCGCCGGTCAGGCGCGTCCACAGCCGCTCGGCCGCATTGGCGCGCGTGATGGTGGCCAGTCGGCTCTCCTTCACCACTTCGCCGTAGGCGGCCATGATGGGCTCTCCATGCACCAGCACCTCGTCGCCGGGATGCACCACCGAGCCGTCATCGAAACGCACGTGGGCGTGCAGGCTCTCGAAGGTGTGCGACACCTCGACGGTGCAGGGCGCTTGTTCTCGCTTTCGTTGGAACAGGGTCATTCGGCATCTCCCTTGCCGCGTTGATTTCGGTCAAAGAAGCCGGGCGAAGGCTTCGGGGTTGTCCCGGCCGAAGCCGAGCAGTTCCGCCCGCCACCCGGTGGCGGGGTCGATCAGGGTCAGGCGGCCTGCAGCGCGCCCTTGCCCGGGTGCGCATGCTGGCCGACGTGCCCGCGGACGCGCCCGTCCGCCTGTGCGCTGGGCCGACGGCCGCCTGACCCTGATCGACCCCGCCACCGGGTGGCGGGCGGAACTGCTCGGCTTCGGCCGGGACAAC
>JBCBYE010000528.1:0-3521 GCA_039816075.1 Pseudomonadota bacterium
CGCTGGCCGCCCGCGGTCTCGCCACACGGGCCAGAACCTTCGAGGCCGTCATGCCCGAACCCCCGGCCGCCGCGCGAAAACCATGGCGCCGACGATGGGAGCCGCCGCGGTCCGCCGCGCCGTCGGCCGGGTCCGGACCGGCGACGGATCGGCCCCGCTCGGTCCCCCGCTACCCCCGGTTTCGGAAGTCGATGTTGCGCTTGACCCTGCCGTCCTCAAGATATTGCAGGGACACCCCTTGAACCACGTTCGGCGCCCCGTCGATGGTCCGCGTGGCGCGCCAGTGAACGGCCAGCTTGTCCGGCGACTCCACGATGACGTCCAACGGTTCCCAGGCGACGTCCGGAAACCTGGTCGACAGCGTGCGCAGAAAACCCTCGATCTCCGACCTGCCGTCGAACGTGTGGTTCATGGCGATCTCGACGTATTGGGCATCCTCATGGAACAAGTCGCGAAAGCGCTCGAACGCGCGGTCGTTCCATGCGCCCAAATAGGCTCGGGCATGGGCCATGCCTTCGAATTCGCGCCGGTTCATCGCACTGTCCCGTCTGACTCCGCGGCCGACCGCAGGCATGCAACCGCATCGGCGCCGATGACGTCTCCAGGGTCCGGCGACTGCGCCGAACGCCCGAGACGTTTGCGGGCCAATCCTATCATGCAGACGGAGCGCGATCCATGACCGACGGCGCGGATCGACGCTGAGACCCGGGCATTTCGGACGGCGGGCACGCCGACGCCTGCGATGCCGCCTCCGAACGGCGCCCGAACGGGAGCGCGTCGCCCTTCGGCGCTCATCGAAGACATGGCCCGTTGCGCATCGAAATTCGCGCCGCCAAGGCCGCGACGGACGTCGTCCGCCTCGCCTCGATCCGGCGAGCGCTCAAGCGCGTCGCGGGCGAAGCCTGGTCGGGGAACGACGTTGACGCCACCGTCTCAGGTCGACGCACCGAACGTCGCCGTCACGCGTGCGGCGGCTTTTGGGCTGCGGCGGACGCATCCGGGCGGCGGTGAAGGCTCGGCGCGTCCCCTTCGGAAACGTCGGCCGCCCCGTCCCTGGCCAGCGAAGATCCCGCCGAACCGTAGGGGCGCAGTTCGGGCAGGAAGCGTCGAAGCATGTCGGGGGCGGCGCTCCGACCCGGTCCTCCGGCGATCAGAACGATCCGGGTTTCGTCCAGGCCCGCCGGCCAACCGTCGAGCAGCCTCGGCGGGCTCGCGATGCAGCCTACCGCATGCAGGACCCGGGGCGCGTTCGGATGGCCCGCGAGCTCCACCAGGCCCTTGAGACGAAGAAGGTCCGGGCCGAACGAGGCCTGAAGCGCGGCGACGGCGTTTTCCAGCGCCCACGGGTCCGCCGGAGCCGCCGCCTCGAAGCACCAGGCCGTGGCCGCATCGCCATGGGCGTTCAGGTCGTGAGGGGGGTGGTGGCGCCCATGGTCGTGCCGTGCGGCGAAGCGCAGCCACTCGGCCACGTCCGGCGGCTTGCCCGACGGGTCGAACGCCGCGAGCGAGAACAGCGTCGCGGCCGTCGTCTCCGGCGCCCGCGTCAGGCGCGCATTCGGGTTCAGCCGCGCGAGCCGCGCCTCGAGATCGGTCAGATCGCCCTGCCGTCCGCAGGCGGCGGCGAGGTCGGCCTTGGTCACGATCAGAAGGTCGGCGACCGCCGCCTGGCGCCGCGCCTCCTCGAACCGGTCGAGCGCGTCGGCGCCGTTCAGGGCGTCCACCGCCGTCGCCACGCCGTTGAGCGTGAAGCGCTCCAGCATCACCCCATCGGACAGGAACGCCTGCAGCACCGGGGCGGGATGGGCGAGGCCAGTGGTCTCGATCACCACGCGGTCGAAGGCCGGTCCGACGCCGCGTTCGGCCTCGTCGAGCAGCCGCAGCAGCGTCAGGCGGATGTCGCCCGAGACCGTGCAGCACAGGCATCCGGTCGTCATCGCGAAGGCGCGGTCGTCGGCCTCGGCGACGAGAGCGCCGTCCACGCCGGCCTCCCCGAATTCGTTGACCACGACGGCGGTGTCGCCGAAGCCCGGCTCGCCGATCAAGCGGTTGAGAAGCGTGGTTTTTCCGGCCCCCAGAAAGCCGGTGAGCACGGTGACGGGACACCGGATCATGCCGGCGCCTTGGTCGCCAGGGCCTCGACGTCGTCTCTGCGCATCGCCATGCGACCGCTCCCATGCTCATGTTTCGCCGTTGCGCGATGGTGCAGCAGACGGGGCGTGAGCCGACAGCCCGGCCCCCTCGCCGCGCATCGGCGAGCCGGCCCATCGACGGACGCGAAGATCCCAGGACCTCGCGGGCGCCCCGCGGCGCCGGAGAGGCGCCGGGCGGCAAGGCGCGTCGCCTCGACGGTCGGCAACGCTTCGGCCTGTCGTGCCGCAGCCCGGCGCTGAGCGCGCTTGTTGATGTTATAGTATAACAATGCAGTCGTCGATGGCCGCATCGCGAACTGCGCCGCGTGGATGGCCGCCCAAAAAACCAAAAGACCGCCAGGGAGGCTCCGCATGACACGCTCCTCGTTCCCGAAGGCCGGAAGCTGCACCGCCGCAATCTGCTGATGGGGGCCGCCGGCCTCGGGCTTGCCGCCGCCGCCGGCGGGCCGCTGCTCGCCCGACGCGCCGCCGTCGCGGCCTCCTCGCGCTCGCAGGCGGCGTTGGTGGAGGGCGCGCGTCGGAACCTCATGCCCAACCAGGACCGCATGATGGTCTTCAAGGACGGCGAGGCGTTCCTGCCCGGCCTCCAGGCCATGTCCGCCCCGGGCCACACCATCGGCCACACGGCCTTCATGGCGACCTCCGGGAACGACACCCTGGCCGTGATCGGCGATCTCACCCACCATCATATCATCCTGCTGGAGACGCCGCTGACGGAGTTCGCCTTCGACACCGATCCCAGCCAGTCCGCGCAGACCCGCGTGCGCAGGCTGGACATGCTCGCCGCGCAGCGCCTTCCGATGATCGCCTACCCCGTCCCGTGGCCCGGCATCGGCCATGTGGAGAGGGCGGGCGTGGGCTTCCGCCACCACCCCGCGCCGATGATCCTGCAGGACCTGCCGGCCTGAGGGCGGCTTGAACGGAGCCGGGGCGGCGATCCGCCCCGGCGCCCGCACGCCTCCGACCGGCGCGGGCGGGCGATGATCGACGGCGCCGCCGGTCTTCATCCCGAGCCTGAGGCGCGCGGGGAGCGAGCGGCCCGCAGGCGAACAGGCGCCGGGCGCGGCGGGACCCGCCGGCCGAGCGCCGCGGCTACGCCTCTCTCGGCGACCAGGTGAAGAGGTCCGGCGCGAGCACGAGGTGTCGGTCCAGAAACCTCTCCATATGCACGACGGTCGAGCCGTCGTCGCACAGGACGACGGCGAGCTCGCCGGGCCCTTCACGGCACGGCACCGGCCCCCCGGGGACCGGGCCCGAGCGGCTCTCCAGCACGGGTTCGATCGAGTAGTGGCCGCAGACGCGTTCGTGGACGTGCTGCGCGGACATCCCGACATCCGCCAGGTGATCAGCGGACACGTGCACCTCACGGCC
>JBCBYE010000338.1:0-5293 GCA_039816075.1 Pseudomonadota bacterium
CGGCAGGGCCGGGTCGGCGGGGTCGAGCGCGGCGAGGGCGAGGCGGCGGCGGTCCGCGGGGCCGAGGACCGCGTCGCCGTGATGGGCGCGGCGTTCCGCCACCAGGTCGAGCGCCAGTTCGCCTTGCGCGCATTCGCGGGCGGCGGCGAGCAGCGCGGCGGGCCGGGTCAGGCGCGCGGCGGTGCCGACGCTGAGGGCCCCGCCCCCCGGCGCGTCGGAGAGCACGGCGAGGACGGGAACGCCGACGTCGGAGGAGATGTCGAGCGCCCAGACCCGCCGCGGGCTTTGCGCGCCCTCGCGCCAGGCGGCGGCGCGTCGGGCGGCCTCCGCCAGCTCCGGATCGCCCAGGTCCAGCGGCCGCGGCGCGGCGCCCCCGGCCCACCAGAGCGCGGCGGCGTCGCGTTCGATGAGCTCCAGCAGCGCAGCGGCGGCGGCGGAGCGCAGGTCGGGGCCGGCGGCGCAGCCGAGGCTGAGCGGCCAGGGCGGGGCCGGATCGAGGCCGCGCAGCAGGCGCGCGGCGGAGACGCGCACGGGCGCGCCGGGGTCGGGCGCGCGCAGGGGGCCGTCGGGGCGCCGGCCCAGGCGGCGCCCCAGCCGCCAAGGACCTGCATCGGAGCCAGGGTCGGGACCTGCATCGGGGCCAGCGTCCGGGCCGGCTTTCGAATCGGCGGCGTCGGGCCAGATCGGGGCGTCCTCGCCGACATCCTCGGCCGCCGGCGGGTCGACCTGCGCCAGGAACTCCGCCGCCTCGCCCATGCAGGCGGCGAAGGCGGCCTCGGGCGTTTCGCCGCCGCCCGCATGGCTGCCCACGATCGGCGCGCCGTCCGGTCCCGGCGTGGTGGAGCGGGCGCCGACGAAGGCGAGACCCGGCGCGCTGCGGCAGGGAAAGCGCATGACCCAGTCCATGGCCTCGGCCACGGCCTGCAGGCGCGGATCGGCGGCGGAGGCGACGACGAAACCCATGGCCCGACCCTCGCCGCACGGGCCCCGGCGCGCAACCGCCTGGAGGGGCGACGCGGCGACGCCGACGAAGACGCGATGGCGCGCGAAGGTCGAGACGGGGCCGAGATGGGGCCGAAGCGGGGCCGAGACGGGACCAAGCCGACGCCCAGGCGGCGCGCGACGCCCGGCGCGCGGCTGGCGGGCGGGCCGGCGCCCGAAGGGCGCTCGGGGCGCTCGAAGTCGCGCGCGTCGAGGAAAAGAGCGTGCGGACGGCCTGTAAGCCGGGTTCTGTCCCGGGGCCCCTGCCGGGGTCCCTTGGACGGCCATTCATCTGGGACCGGGGTCGCCCCCGGCCTCTCGCGATCCACCTTCGGCCGGCGGGGCGGGAAACGCTCCCCTTGCGCCGCAAGGACGCGGCCGGCGCCTTTCGATCTTGCTCCCGGCGGGGCTTGCCGTGCCGCCCCCGTCGCCGGGGGCGCGGTGGGCTCTTGCCCCACCGTTTCACCCTTGCCGGGGCCAGGCCCCGGCGGTCTGATTTCTGTGGCGCTGTCCCTCGGGTCTCCCCGGGCGGGCGTTACCCGCCGCCGCGTCTCCATGGAGCCCGGACTTTCCTCATCCCCGCCGCCGCGAAGCGCCGGGAACGCGGCCGTCCGGCCGTCCGCGGAGGCGAGGGTTACGCCTGCGGACGGCCCTGGGCAAGCGCCGCGTCAGGAGACGGTCAGGATCTGCGCCTCGAGGTCGATCAGGTTCCAGGCCGCCGCCTCGCGCAGCAGCGCCGATTCCGTGGCGTTCGCCGGCAGGGCGCCGCCGGACAGGCCGACGATCCTTTCGAAGCCCGACGCCTCCACATCCGCCTCGGCGAGCTCGGAGGCGAGGCCGGCGCCGCCCGCATTGCCCGCGTTCAGCACGAAGAGCGTGTCGAAGCCGCGGCCGCCGCGCAGGACGGAGCCGTTGGAGCTGGCGAACAGATCGAGGACGAACACGTCGTCGTCGCGCCCGCCGCGGGCGTCGTCGGCGCCCGGCCCCACGATCAGGACGTCGTCGCCCTTGAGCCCGCGCATCGTGTCGTCGCCCTCGCCGCCCGCCAGCAGATCGCCGAAGGACCCGCCGAAGAGCGCGTCGCCCGCGCCGCCGCCGGCCAGAAGGTCGGCGCCCGAGCCGCCGTAGAGAAAGTCCTCGGCCGCGCCGCCGAAGGCCGCGTCGCCGCCGCCGCCCAGGAAGACGACGTCCACGTCCCCGGCCCCCACGATCAGCTGCTCGCGCCCGCCGAACAGAAGCGGCGGCGACGGATCGCCCAGGAACAGGGTCTGGTCCGCCTGCAGCGTGCGCGCGGTGAAGGCGCCGAACACGCCGTGCAGCGCGGCCGAGGGATGGACGAGGTCGAAGAAGCCCAGCGAATCGGGATCGAAGCCGAAGGACGCGGGATTGGGGAGCCCGTCGAGCCCGCCGGTCCCCAGCACCGAGACGACGTCGAGCGTCGCCAGCCCGAAGCCGCCCGGATCGGCGTCCACGGCCGCGGCCATGGCGCCGTAATCCACGAGGCGCGCGTCCACGCCCTCCGATCGCAGCTCGAGCGTCAGCGCGGTCAGGCCCAGCTCGTGCAGGGCGAAGAGCCCGTCGAGGAGAGCCTCGGCGAGCGGATCGGGCGGCGGGGCGCCGGGGATCGGCGGCAGGAAGCTTGCCGGCGGATAGGTGAAGAGGGCGATGGTCTCCACGCCCCCGGCGGCGGCGGCGCGGGCGGCGGCCTCCGTCTCGGCCAGGATCTCGACCACCAGCGCCGGCCCCTCGAAGAGCGCGGCGAAGGGGTCGGAGGCGTCGAGCGTCTGGAAGTCGTTGAGCCCGATGAAGATCGTGGCCAGCGATCCGGGCGGCGGCGGCGCGGCGGCGAGGGTCGCCTGCAGACGCTCCACCTGGCCGCCCAGACTGACGTCGAAGCCCAGCGCCTCGTCGGGCAGCAGCGCCAGGAGCGGCGCGAGTTCCGGCGCCGTGGCGGCGGCCTCGGTCAGGATGTCCTCGACCGTGCGCTCGCCCGTGGCGCGGGCGGAGCCGTAGGCGAAGCCCGGGTCGAGCCCGTCGAACGGGTCGAACGGCGTCAGGCCGCCCAGGGTGGCCGGCAGGTCCGGGGCCAGCGCGGCGCCGAGGAGATCGGCGGCGACCTCCACGAAGACCGGCCCGTCGGAGAAGCGGCCGGCATAGCCCAGCGCCTCCAGCGGGATGCCGATGCCGGAGAGGGTCTGCGTGGCTTTGAAGAAGGCGCCGCTGTCGGACAGGCTGTCGCCGAGGGCGTAGACGGTGGAGAAGCTCATGACGGTCGCTCCCTGGATACGCGCGGCGCCCGGGGATCGACGCCGCGGTGAAGGGTCGCCCACGGGGAGGCCGCGATCAATTTTTCTTTTCGTCCCGGCGGGGCGCCTGCGGCGGCGACGGCTCGGTGCGGCGGGGAAGCCGCGCGGTCGCCTCGCCGCCCGGTCTCGGCCGCGGACGGTCGCGCCGACGCGAAGACGGCTCAGGCGTCGGCGCCGGGGAGCTTGGGGCCGCCCTTGCGGCCTTCGGAGACCGGGCAGCGCGCGGCGAGGTCGGCGGCGCGGGCGGCGAGGCGGGCGCTGGCCGGGGCGCCGGTCTCGTCGGGCGTCAGGCGCATCTGCAGGGCGCGCAGCAGGGCCGCGTCCTCCTGCCAGCGATAGCCGAGGCGCGCGGCGGCGGCCCGGGCGACGTCCCAGGGGTCGCCCGGCGGCGCCTGGGCGGCGTCGGCGGCGGAGGTCGCGGCGAGGGAGCGCGCGGCGAGGCGCGCCCAGTCGAAGCGCTCGCCCGGGTCGATCTTGCGCCCCACGGCCACGTCGGAATGGCCCAGGATGCGCTCGGGCGGCACCGACCAGCGCAGGCGGATGGCGGCGAGGAGGCCTTCGAGCGCGGCCATCTGCGCCTCCGGAAACGGCGGATTGCCGGAGGCGTGGCCGGGATGCGCCAGCTCGATGCCGATGGAGTGGGAGTTGACGTCCTCCACCCGCCCCCAGGCGGCGACGCCGGCGTGCCAGGCGCGGAAGGCTTCGGAGACGAGGCGGAAGATCGCGCCCTGTTCGTCGATCAGGTAGTGGGCGGACACCTCGGCGGCCGGCGAGCACAGGCGCGCCAGGGCCAGCGCGGCCGAGGCCATGCCGGTGTAATGGATCACCACCATGTCGGGCGCCGCCACGCCCCGCCGGGGCCCGTGATTGGGCGACGGGAACTCGGTGATCTGCATCGCCTCGCCTTCGTTCATGATGCGGCGTAGCGCATGCGGCGGCGTGGGGCCAGATCGGCGGGATCGGGGGGGCTGCGGGGGTTGGGGGGCCTTCGGGGAGGTCCGCGCCGAGGCGACCCGGGCGGCGCCCCGGCAAGAGCCCCGCGCGCCGGAGGGCCTCGGCGCGGACCGAAGCGCTTGCGGGGCGCTTGCGGGGGCGCTTGCGGGGGCGGGCGGAGCGGCCGTAGCCTGCGCCCCATGGAGCGTCCCCTGCAGAACCGCGTGTCGCCCTTCGGCGAGATCCTGGCCCGGCCCGAGCGGGGCGAGATGTTCGGGAACCGCGGCGGGCGCATCCACGATCCTCTGACGCAGCGGCTGAGCCGGCGGCGCTGGGCCTCCAAGGCCTGGATCTGCTGCGTGCTGAGCTTCAAGGGCCGGGCGCGTCAGGTCATGGGGCCGGGCTATACGGAGCTGTTCTTTCTGGACGAGGCGACGGCGCTGGCGGCGGGGCATCGGCCCTGCTTCGAGTGCCGGCGCGCCGACGCCACGGCCTTCGCGGCGGCTTGGGCGCGGGCGCAAGGGCTGGCGGCGCCGCCGAGGGCGCCGGCGATGGACGACGTGCTGCATGCGCAGCGGCGGGGCGCGCGGGCGCGGGCGCGGGCCGAGGACCTGCCGGCGGGCGTTCTGTTCTTCGACGAAGCGGATGCGGTGTTTCTGAAGCGCGAGGCGGACGTGCTGCCCTGGGGCTGGGACGGCTACGGGCGGCCGCGGGCGGCGCCGGGCGGCGAGGTCGGCGTGCTGACGCCGTCGGCCGTGGCGGACGCGCTGGCGGCGGGGTTCCGTCCGCGTCTGCATCCCAGCGCGTCGGGGTGATCCCCCGCGTCGGTCCGGGCGCCGGCGCGCCCCGGACCTGATCCGGGGCCTCCTGGGGCGGGTCCGGGCGCCGCGTCCGGCCGGTGGCCGGCGGCGCGGGGCGGGCTCAGCGTCGCCTTGGGCCGCGGGCGGTGCGGGGGCCGGCTTGCGCGTCCCGGTCGCGCTCCGGCCGGGGCGGCTTGCGGCCTTTGGCAGTGGCGGGCTTCGCGGCGGGCTTGGCCCTGCCGGGTTTGGCTTGGGCGGGCAAGCCCGCCCAAG
>JBCBYE010000367.1:0-4947 GCA_039816075.1 Pseudomonadota bacterium
CTCGGGGGCGTCGAGCCCCCTCGCGCCGCCGCCGCGCTTGCGCGGGGCCCGACGGCGGCCCGGGGACTTCGGCGTCGAAGAGATGGGCGGCGGAGATGGACGGCGGGGCCGCCTCACCCCTCCCAGGGCGCGATCAGCTCCGGCCCTTCGGAGCGGTTGGAGTTCACCGCCGGCGAAACCTTGCGCAGGGTCCAGAACCCCTCCGGCGCCGCATGCATCAGCGTCGCGGCGCCGTGGCCCGCCTCGCCCAGCCACAGGGCTTGGTCGCCGGACCGCACGGTCACGGGCTCGCGATGGTGGATCGTGCTGAGCGGCGCGGCCGCCTCGCAGGTGACGATGGCGCAGGCCTCGATCGTCTCGCCGTCCGGGCCGCGCCAGGCCTGCCAGATGCCGGCGAAGGCGATGACGTCCGCGCCGTCGCCGGGATGCGCCCAGAAGGGCTGCTTCGCCTTGCCCTCGCGCAGCCATTCGTAGAACCCGTCGGCGGGTATGAGGCAGCGCCGCGCCCGGGCCGCCGCGGCGAAGGCGGGCTTGGCGGCGATCGTCTCCGACCGCGCATTGATCAGCAGCGGTCCGCCGTTCAGCGCCTTGTACCAGTGCGGCACGAAGCCCCAGCGCATGGGAACCAGCTCTCGACCGCCATCCTCGGCCCGGCGGACGGTCGCGACGGGGGTCGTGGGGCAGATGTTCCAGCGCGGGCCGGCATTGCCGAAGCCGGCCTCCGCGGCATCGGTCAGCGTCGCGTCGAAGTGTTCCGCCACCGCCGTCCGCGGCGTGGTCAGGGCGTAGCGTCCGCACATGGGCCTGACGTCGCCCGCAGGCGCGCCGCCGTCAAGCACCGACCTCGGGGCGGCAGGCCGCCGGAACGGCGGCGGCGGGCCGAGGGGGCTCGACGCCCCCGAGGGACGCGCTCCGCGCGGGAGGGCCGGGCGCCGCGGCCTATTCCGGTTCGCCCTCGTAGATCGCACGCTCGTCCAGGGGGGCCACGCGCAGGATGTTGGTGGTTCCGGCGGTGTTGAACGGTATCCCGGCGATCACCACCACCCGGTCGCCGGCGGCGCCGAACCCGTCCGCCTTGGCGGCCCGCGCGGCGCTGACCACGGCCAGCTTGAACCGCTCCACCGATTGGGTGATGCCGCAGTGCAGGCCCCAGACCAGCGACAGGCGGCGCGCCGTGCCCACGAAGGGCGTCAGCGCGAGCACCGGCACGCGCGGCCGTTCCCGCGCCATGGCCAGGGCCGTGGTGCCGCCATGGGTGAAGCAGCAGATGGCCTTGACGTCCGTCGTCTCCGCCACCTCGCGCGCCGCGGCGACGATGGCGTCGCCCACGCGCGTGCGCTTGTCCGGGCGCAGCGTCTCCATGTGAGAACGGAACAGCGGATCGCCCTCCACCGCCTCGGCGGTGTCGTTCATGGTGGTCACGGCCTCCACCGGGTGCTTGCCCGCGGCGCTTTCGGCGCTGAGCATCACCGCATCCGCGCCGTCGTAGATGGCGCCGGCGACGTCCGAGACCTCGGCGCGCGTCGGCACCGGGCTCTCGATCATGCTTTCGAGCATCTGCGTCGCCACGATCACCGGCTTGCCGGCCGCCTGCGCCTTGCGCAGCAGTCGGCGCTGGATCATCGGGACCGAGGTGACCGGCATCTCCACGCCCAGATCGCCGCGGGCGACCATCAGGCCGTCGGCTTCCTCCAGGATCGCATCGATGGACTTCACCGCCGCCGGCTTCTCGATCTTGGCGATCAGGGCGGCGCGGCCGGCGGCCAGGGCCTTGCCCTCGATGACGTCCTCTGGCCGCTGGACGAAGCTCATGCCCAGCCAGTCGACGCCCAGGCCGCAGACGAAGTCGAGATCGACGCGATCCTTGTCCGTCAGGGCCGGGATCGGCAGCACCACGTCCGGCACGTTCACGCCCTTGCGGTCCGAGATGCGGCCGCCCACGACCACCTCCGTCTCCGCATGTTCGGCATCGCAGGAGATCACGCGCAGGCGGATCGCCCCGTCGTTGACCAGAAGGGACGAGCCCGCCCCCAGCGCCTCGAAGATCTCCGGATGCGGCAGGCAGGCGCGCGTTCCGTCGCCCTGCGCCGGGTCGAGGTCGAGGCGGAACCGGTCGCCCGGCGCCAGCATCGCGCCGCCGTCGGCAAATGCGCCCACGCGCAGCTTGGGCCCCTGCAGATCGGCCAGGACCGCGATGGGCCGCTCCGTCTGGTGCTCGATCTCGCGGATGGCGCGGTAGCGCAGGGCGATCTCTTCGTGGGTCCCGTGCGACATGTTCAGGCGAAAGACGTCGGCCCCCGCCTCGAACAGCGCGAGGATCATCTCGCGGTCGGTGGAGGCGGGCCCGAGCGTGGCGACGATCTTCACGTTGCGGCGGCGGCGCATGGCAGGTCTTTCCGGTCGGAAGGGGGCGTTGGGGGCGTCAGCGCGACGGTATAGCGCGGCGGGGCGGGACGCGCGTTAAGTTTTTTCGACCACGCCTCCGGGGCTTGCGGCGGGCGGACGCGCACCTATCCTCGCGGCCTCCACCGCCCCCGGTTTTCACTCGACGGAGCCGCCATGCCCTCCATACCCGCCTTCGAGCTCGTGAACGCCGAAGGCGACCCGACGCTGCTGTTCACCTGCGACCACGCCGCCAACACGGTCCCGGCCGAGGTGGCGGGCGGCGATCTGGGCCTGCCGCCCGAGGACATGGCGCGGCACATCGCCTTCGACGTGGGCGCGCGCGGCGTGACGCTAGGCCTGGCGCAGGCCTTCGGCGCGCCGGCGGTGCTGTCGACGTTCTCGCGGCTGGTGATCGACCCCAACCGCGGCGAGGACGACCCGACGCTTGTGATGAAGCTCAACGACGGCTCGGTGATCCCGGGCAATCGGCATGTGGACGGACGAGAGGCCGCGGCGCGGCTCGGCGCCTGGCATCGGCCCTATCACGGCGCGGTGAGGGCGCAGCTGGATCGGGCCGTGGCGGCGGGGGCGACGCCGGCCATCGTCTCCATGCATTCGTTCACGCCGCGGTTCCGCGGGCGTCCGCCGCGCCCCTGGCATGTGGGCGTTCTGTGGGACGAGGACGCCCGCCTCGCCGCGCCGCTGCTGGACCGGCTGCGGGTGGAGCGCGACCTGGTGGTCGGCGACAACGAGCCCTACAGCGGCGCGCTCAAGGGCGACGCGCTGTGGACCCATGGCACCCGCCGCGGCCTGCCCCATGCGTTGATCGAGATCCGGAACGACCTGATCGCGGACGCCGCGGGAGAGCGGGCCTGGGCCGACCGTCTGACGCCCATCCTGCGCGACGCGCTCGCGGCGATGCGCGCCGGCATGGCCGCGGGCCCGGCGTGAGCGCGGCCCCGGCATGACGGCGGAGGCGCCGCTTCTCGGCGGCTGCGCCTGCGGGGCCGCGCGCTACGCCCTCTCCGCGCCGCCGCTCTTCGTGCATGCCTGCTGGTGCGAGGAGTGCCGACGCCTGACCGGCGGCGCCTTCGCCCACAACCTGCTGATCGAGGCGGACCGCGTGCGCCTGACCGCCGGCGAGATCCGGGATGTTCCGGCCCCCGGGGCCAGCGGCATGCCGCAGCGCATCTTCAGGTGCACCGCCTGCGCCACGGCGCTTTGGAGCCTTTACGGCGGGCGCGAGGCGATCCGCTTCGTGCGGGGCGGCACGCTCGACGATCCGTCCGCCGCGCCGCCGGACGTGCATGTCTTCGCCCGCTCCGCCCCCGCCTGGCTGTCGCCGCCGCCGGGCGTCCGCCGCTTCGACGCCTTCTACGACCGAGAGGCGGAGTGGCCGGCGCAAAGTCTCGCCCGTCGCCGCGCCGCGCTCGCCGTCCATGGCGAGACCGGCTGAGCGGCTATGGACGCGCCCGCCCCGCGACCCTAGGTGACGGGGATCGACGACAGGGGAGCCCGCGCCATGGACGATCAGACCCGCCTCGAACTCGAAGCCGCGGCCTTCCGCCGCCTGCGCGACCACCTGCGCGACCGCACGGACGTGCAGAACATCGACATGATGAACCTGACCGGTTTCTGCCGGAACTGCCTGAGCCGCTGGTATCAGGAAGCCGCGACCGAGCGAGGCGTCCAGATGAGCAAGGACGAGGGGCGGGAGATCGTCTACGGCATGCCCTTCGCCGAATGGCGCGCACGCTACCAGACCGAGGCGAGCCCTCAGGCCCAGGCGGCCTTCGACGCCGACCCGCCCAAGCACTGACGCCGGCGCGCGCCCGCCGAGCCTGCGCCGAGCGCGGACCGGATCGGGGCCGAACCGGCGCCCTCATCCCGGTCGCGGCGGGACCTCGCGGCTCAGCAGCACGACGCAGCCGATCATCAGGGCCAGCGCCAGCCCCGCCGCGGGGCTGAGCGGCGCGTCGAAGATGAGGTGGTCGAGGCCTGAGGCGATCATCGGCAGCAGCGGCGTCGCCGCCACCGAGGCCACGGGCCCCAGCCGGGCGATGGCGTAGGAGAACAGAACGACGCCCCCGATCGCGAAGGCGACGCCCTGGTAGAGCGCCTGCGCGACCGTCGCCAGCTCCCCCACCGCGGCGGGGCGCGTTTCGAACGCCATCGCCACCACGACGCATAGCGGGAGAGAGAAGGTCATGGCCAGCGCCGCGCCGTCCAGCGGCCGCACCGCCCAGCGCTTCACCAGCAGCGTGTAGACCGCCACCAGCGTGCCGGAGGCCATGTAGGCCAGCTCCGCCCACCAGACGCCCTCGCCGCCGCCCAGCAGCGACGGGCCGGTCAGCGCGGCGATCCCGGCGATGCCGAGGGCCAGCCCCGCCAGCCGCCCCGCGGTCAGCCGATCGCCCAGAAAGGCGGCGGCCCCGAGCACGCCCAGAACCAGGCCCAGTCCCGGCACGATGGTGCTGCCATGGGAGATCGGCGCGCCCTGCATGCCGATGAAGACGAAGCCGCCGAAGGGCAGGCCCTGGCCCAACGCCAGCACGCAGGCCC